>NZ_JALVIW010000008.1:0-126277 GCF_027028515.1 Desulfurobacterium sp.
TGGTTTATTCTCTTGGTCTCGTAGGATACGAGAGTCTAACAAGATTTTATCGAGGAACTCCTGAGAAAACACTTGATTACTTTCTCACCGTTGTTAAACGCTTTCCATTCTGGGGAAGGGAAATTTCCCTTCCTTTTACCGGTGAGTGGACTGTCTGGCAGTCCTTTCACGGTAAGTGGACCCACAAGGGTGCGTGGCAGTATGCGGTTGATTTTGTAATTACAGATGAAGAAGGAAAAACTTTTTCAGGTGATGGAATTTTACTTTCCGATTATTATGCTTTTCAGAAGCCTGTTCTTTCTCCCGTGAGGGGAAGAGTCGTGAAAACAGTTACCAACCTTCCTGATAATCCGCCGGGAAAAGCTGATAGAGAGAATAATCTGGGTAATTTTGTTCAGATATTAGATGAAAGGGGATTTTATGTTGTTATAGGTCATATGAAAAAAGACTCTATAAAGGTTAAACCCGGTGATTGGGTTGAAAAGGGGACTGTTTTAGGACAGTGCGGAAATTCCGGTTATTCTCCTCAACCTCACATTCATATTCACGTTCAGCTTTTACCGGATATAGGTGCTCCTACTGTTCCATTTAGTTTTGCTCCTTTTATTAAGGATGGAAAAATATTTATTGACAACGGAGTTCCGAAAGAGAATGATAGGGTTAAACCTGTTTACCCGGATAAAGGATTACATGAGAAATTAAATATGCTTATAGATATGGTTTTCATGTTTGAGATTTTAGAAAATGGTGAGAAAAAGGGCAATTTTCAGGCAGTTGTTAAAATGGCACCTGATGGTACCTTTTATTTAACAGATGGGACAGCCAGGCTCTACTTCGGAATTAATAACGGTACTTTCTATTGTTACAGTTTCGAAGGCAGCAATAAATCCTATTTAAAGTATATTTTTCTATCTTCGCCCAAAATTCCTCTCTACCTTGAAAAAGAGTTAGTGTGGAAGGATTATCTGCCTATAGAGTTGGTTGAAAAAAGGTTTATTAAAGCTGTTTTTAGATTTTTGGCGTCTTTCAATCATAACCTTTATGAAGTTAAGGGGATATATAAAGCTGTTTCGCCTTTTTCTTTCAAGGGAAAGATTGAATTTCTCAATTTTCAAGTTGATACGGAAGCAACTATACACGATGTAGTAGGTTTTGATAGGATTTACGTTGGAATGAAAAAGAGGGAAGTTGTTTTAAGGAGAGTGGATGATGAAAAGATTTTTATTAATGCTTTTAACGGCAGTGACGGGGATACTGTTAGTATTGGCTGATGCCCGGGCGGACTATTCGGCCATCTATGGAACTTATATTGATTATAATGGTGGGAGTAAAATAGGGGGACCTTCCATAACAGGTTATTACAGTACGGGTAACTTAACAAAATCGTACTCTTTTGGTTTATCTTTCACATCCATAGAATATTCGGATAACTATACATCAACTTTAGCGTTTAAAAGATATGGTATTTCGAATGTGGGGATACGTTTTCTAAATCAGATAGATGTAACAGCACTCTATTCGGTTACAAATGAGCTGCTGAAAAACCATACTTTTTCTTTTGGTGTTCATTACATAGCTACTGATGATAATTTGACAAATAACGGTTTGATTTTTTATTTCGATGGAACATATTTTAAACCTTATAACTGGAATGCAGGCATTGAAACGGCTTTTTCTTATTATCCTGAAAGTCTAAATTTGCATGTTTTGCAGGTTGTACCCCACTTGGGTAAGTATTTTTATGCTTCAGAAGCCACTTTCTATGCTGGGACAAAACTTTACTATATTACTTTGAATAAATCTGATGAACTTGGTCTTAGTGGTAGCAATTTTCTCTCTGCAGAAGTTTTCCTTCACTACTATAAAGGGAAGTTTGATGCTGGAATTTCAGCCTGGAAGGGTGAGCAAGTTTTTGCAGTCAAAAACGGGGGATTTGTTGTTTATAACCTTGCAGAGAAATATAAACAGGGGATATCTGTTGAAGCCGGCTATTACTTTGCCAAGAATTACAGGTTAGGCGCGACGATTTCTTTGAATAAGTTTGATGATCTTGAAACGGGTAATGATGTAACTCAGACTGCGGTTACGATTTCACTTGGGTATAAATGGTAAAGGAGTAATGATTATGAAATATATATTTGGTCCTGTTTTCTCAAGAAGGTTGGGCATTTCCCTTGGTGTTGATCTTGTTCCTTTTAAGGTTTGCAGTATGGATTGTGTCTATTGTGAAGTGGGAAAGACAACCCTTAAAACTTTAGAAAGGAAAGAGTACATTCCTGTTGATAAAGTGATAGAAGAACTTAAACGTTTTCTTTCTAAGAATCCGCCTGTCGATTTTGTAACATTTAGCGGGTATGGAGAACCAACACTTAATTCTGGACTTGGAAAGGTTGTGGAATTTCTAAGAGCTGAATTTCCAGAAATTCCAATTGCTGTTCTTACAAACAGTTCTCTACTTTTTAGAGATGATGTTATTGAAGAGATAAAAGGTGTTAATGTTGTTCTTCCTTCCTTTGATGCAGCTTCTAATGATGTTTTCAAGAAGATTAACCGTCCCTTTACCGACTTAACGGTTGAGATTATAAAGAAGGGCATAAGGCGGTTAAGGAAAGAAACCGATGTTGATATCTGGTTAGAGACTCTTTTTGTTAGAGGGATAAATGATTCGCCGGAAGAGATAAGTGCCGTAGGTGAATTTGTTTTTGAGATAAGTCCAGAAAGGTGGCAGATAAATACTGTGGTCAGGCCTCCTGCCTATAACATAGAAGGGCTTTCACCAGAAGAGCTGGAAAGAATAAAAGAAATAGTGGGTTATCCTGCCACGGATGTAATAGGTAGGTCTTCTGCTAAAAGGAAAAAAATGCCTGTGGAGGATATTAAAGCAGAAATTCTGGAACTGATAAAGAGAAGGCCCTGTCCTGTCGAAGAAATTGCTGATGCTCTGGGACTTCTTGAGGAAGAAGTCAGGATTGCTGTGGATTCTTTAGTAAAGGAAGGAAAGGTTAAATATGTAATGTATGGAGAGAAGAAATATTTAAAAGCGGGAAGCTGAGGAGAATTTATGAGATATTTTTTTCTCTTGATGGGTTTTGTTCTTCTCCCCTTTACAGTGCATGCGGAGATTGAAGTTATTTCAAAAGTCCCGTTTCCGGAATATTTAAAGAAAGAATTCCAGCGGCAGGCAGCAGTGGTTTGTAGAGTGGATAACTGTTCTGAAACGGTGCCTAAAGTGCTGGATATTCTTGGATTTAAGGCTAAATGGCAGAATGGAAAAATAGTGGTGGAGAAAAATTTAAGAATAAAGAATGTAATTTTTGAAAACCTTCCTCCTGAACTTTTAAAAACTTCTAAAACCATAAAAAATTTCCTTATAGGTCAGAGGTTTTCCTCCTCTTTTGTCGAAAATGCCAGGTTGCTGCTGAGATTTAAACTTGAAGATATAGGATTCAAAGACGCCAGAGTAAATGTTGCTGTAAAGACATCTCCCGCTGGCTACATTGTTGTTTTCCACATTAAAAGTGGTCTTCCTCACCAGATAGAGAAACTGGATGTAATTTGTGATAATTTTCGCATAAAAAAGTTTGTGGAATCCCGTTTAAAATCAATTATTGGGAAAAGATTACAGAGAAGTTATCTTTTTAACGAATTGAAGCGGATTGAGAATCACTTTGTATCTCTGGGATACTATAATTTTGAAATTAATACCCGTATAAAAATCTACGGTGAAGGTGGAAAAAGAAAAAGTGTTGAACTGATTATAAGAGTTAAACCGGGAAAGCAGTATAAAATTAAAATTTCAGGCAATTATCACATAGACTCAGAAAAAATATTAAAGGTTTTAACTTTTGCAAGGGACAGAGCTTTTGATGAATTTGAGCTGGAGCAGAGCAGAGAAAAAATAGTCAGTGTTTATAAAAACAGCGGCTTTCCTTACGTTAAAATTTCGGTTTTTACAAAAAATATTTCAAAAGATAAAGTTCTGGTTGTATTTCATATAACTGAAGGTCCTTATGTAAAAATAGAAAATGTAAAAATTAAAATTCTGGGAACTGTAAATAAAAAGGTTTCCAGTGGTATAGATGACATTATCTGTAAAATAAAAGGCAAACCATATTCTGAAAGTAAAATAGCAGAAATAAAAAATTCTATTTCGTATCTTTTAAAAGAAAACGGCTATTTAAACGCTGAAGTTTCGGAAAGTTTCGGTGACTCAACGCTTAAGTTAGTTATAAATCCCGGCAGAGAGTTTCTTGTTGTAAGGTTGTTGAACCTTCCTATCAAATTGAATAGAAGGCTGCCCTTTCCATATTCTCCGGAGTTTGAAGAAAAGTTGAAATCAGGCATTTCCGATTACTATAGAGATATTGGTTATCTTGACGTAAGGGTTAGAATAGATAAGAAAGAAACGGTTAAAGGAAATCGGGTTCTTCTCTCTTTGCGTGTAAACACTGACAAAGGTCGGCGCTATTACGTAGGTTTTTCCCTGTTTGCAGGTTTAAGCAGAACGAATCTTTCGTCACTTGCTACTCTCAGAGTGGTAAGGCCTGCGAGTTTTTACAGCAGAAAAAGAATAATAGAGCAGTATTCTATTCTTTCTGACACCAGAATATTTTCCATGATTGAACTGAAAGAAGTTAAGTCAGTAAGGACGGTTAATCCCGTTTTTGTTTTAAAGGAAGCACCGGTTTTGACGGTTAAAGGTTTTCTTGGTTACAGTTCGGATGCTGGCACCACTGTCAAGGGGACGGTAAGGAGCAGTTCACCTTTTGGTAAAGCATTTTCCATGTTTCTTTCTGGTGAATATAGGTCCACGGAAGGTTCTAATGTTTTTCTCAGAATTGGAAAGTCTGGTTTCTTTTCACCGAGGAACAGGGCGTATCTAAGCCTAATTCGTAAAACAGAGATTTTTGAGAGTTTTGATGTTGAACGTTATATAACGAGGTTTGAGATCAACAGAAAGCAGGGAAGGTCGCTGAAGCAAAATTATGGTGTGGAAGTTTCTAAGGAAATTGTAAACGATGTTACATCGGGAAAGACAAAGTTCTATAAAAGAACACTTTTTATTACCACCGATTATGATAGGAGAGACAGCTTTACGAATCCTGAGAGGGGATACAGATTTTATTTGAAACTTTCATATACTGGTGGCTTTTTAGGTGGTGATGCGGATTATTTTCTCTCAGAGTTAAAAATTCTGAAGCTGAAGCGTTTAAGAAGAAATCTCATTTTTGCTTTCAGGAGCGGTGCAGGTTATATAAGACCATTTTCAAAGGGTGTGCCTTTGCAGGACAGGTTTTATCTTGGTGGTGCAGAGAGCATTAGAGGTTATAAGTACGGAACAATTTCACCGGTGGATTCGCTGGGTAACTATGTTGGCGGTGATTTCTATTCTCTGGCAAGCTTTGAGTTAAGATATACTTTTTTTAAAGAGTTTCAGGTGGCACTCTTCTGTGATACCGGTGATGTTTTTCCCAGTGTTTCGGATTTTACTTTTAAGGACTGGTATTCTTCCATAGGGGCTGGTTTTAGGTACCTTACGCCTGTAGGACCTCTCAGGGTAGATTATGGATACAAATTAAAGCCTATTGAGGGACAGGGAAGAGGAAGATTCCATATCTCTTTTGGTTTTCCTTTTTAGGAGAGGGAAATATGAAACGGAAAGTTTCGAGAAACGTTATTCTTTTAGGCTTGGTTAGTCTGCTTAACGATATGAGTAGTGAAATGATAGCACCTATAATTCCCGGTTATCTTATAGATGTCTTAAAGCTGAGAGAAATAACAAGTGGAGTTGTTGTCGGCCTTATAGAGAGTCTTAGTTCGATATTGAAGGTTCTTTTTGGCTATTTGAGTGATAAGTTTCAGAATAGAAAACTTTTTGTTGGAATCGGATACAGTATTTCTACATTTTCAAAAGCCATGCTCGGATTTACTAAAAGTTGGTTTGATTTTCTGGTTTTTAAAATTTTAGACAGGGTTGGGAAGGGAATAAGAACGGCACCTCGTGATACGTTGATTGCAGAATCTACCGGTAGTAACGGTAGTGGTAAAGCTTTTGGTTTTCATCGTATGATGGATACCTTTGGTGCGGTACTTGGCCCTCTGATTGCCCTCGGTATTCTTGCGTTTCTGAAGACTGGAGGTGCCTCTTCTTACAGAACAGTTTTCTTCCTCTCTGCCGTTCCGGGTACTTTTGCAGTTATGATTATTGTTCTTTTCGTAAAAGATACGGGAAGAAAAGTAAAGAAAAAAATTGAGAGACTTGTTTCTGTTGAAAAACGGGAAATAAAATACTTTCTCGCAGTTGTGGCCGTGGGTGCTTTAGGAAGATACAGTTACGCTTTCGTTCTGTGGAAAGCCAGGAGTCTCGGGTATTCTACAATAGATAACCTGCTTTTTTACGCCCTTTTTAACCTTGTGTATGCTATTTTTTCTTATCCAGCAGGTGTTCTTGCTGACATTTTCGGGAAGAAAAAGTTAATTCTGACAGGTTTTCTCATTGGAGCGGGAGCTTCTGTTACTTTTTATGCGGCTAAAAGTATTGTTGGACTTGTTGTTGCTTTTATACTCTATGGGATTTATGTTGCAATAGACGACACGGTTCCCGTTTCTTTCATGGCAGATGTTGCCGGTGAAAAGAAAAAGGGAACGGTTATAGGTACCTATCATACTGTTTTTGGTGTTTTTGTCCTTCCCGCTTCTGTAATTGCCGGCTTTCTGTGGCAGAATTATACTATAGATGTAGCTTTCCTGTTTGCAGCATGCATGAGTTTCCTTGCTTTTTTGATGTTACTTGGTTTTAGAACCACTTCTTGTAGTTAATTTCAAATTTAAAGATTCTGTCACCGGTTGCCTGTGGATTTATAGAGTAGCTGAATCCCAGATTCAGGTTATCTTTCCCGACGAGCATGCCTCCTATACCGCCTCCTGTTGAGACTCCCCATCCGTAAACGGTATTGTAGCCCGTACTTATATTAAAGAACGGCCGCCACACTCTTACATAATTGTATTTGTTTTCGTAGCCGAACTCAAAACCAATTCCCACTTCCATGGAGCTTTCGGGGAGGGCATCTGCTGGCGGATAGTAAGTCATTTCATCAACAGCAGTGTTTGTATGGTTTTTTTCGTTGTAGAATGTTTTTAGTACATATGTTTTAAAAGTAAAATCTGGATAGCCTGCCCTTAATTTGTAAAGTATTTCTTCGTAGAGATTTGTGCCGCTTCCCAGATTTTTTCTGTCAGAAGAAAAATACTTGTTCCACTCTATGTTTGATGTTAAAGTTAAAGAGTTCATGACGGGATAAGATATGTAAATGCCGGCAGTGCTTTTATATCCTGCAGACATTAGATATACAGATTCATCAGCGGTTGTCGCTGATGAACCTTCTACTTTTACCTCAGTTCTGTGATTTAAAAGTGTTCTGTAAGTTAAAGTCAATCCGACATTTGTGCTTTTGTTTTTAATTATGTTAAAGCTTAATTTTGCACTCCCTGTTGAAAACAATTTTTCAACGTAAAGGTCTGTAGCATATCTGTTAAATAACTTTCTGTATTCGCTTTTGTTTAGAAACTTTGTGTTTGACTGATGAATGCCTGCATATACTCCGTTTCCTTTTTTTCCATATTTGAAGAAAAAGTCTGTTCTGATATCGTAAAGGTCTGAGCGGTCTTCCAGTGTTTCCGATATTACCCCGTAATTTCTGTATTGTGTATTTAAATCTCTAAGTTGTTTATATAGTTCTTCATCGTACGGATTATGTGTTAGTTTAATAAAAGCGGTGTTGAGAGCTTTTCCCGGTTTTCCTTCAAGAGTTAAAGCGGTTACTCTATCCCTTATGGGCAGTACGGGGCCGTAGTTTGAAGTTAACTTCATCATCTTGTACCGGTCGTCTTCGTAAAGTGCCAGGTTTAACTGAAGCCACTTTGAGACATCCTCTCTGTGTCTTGTTACGAGATAATCCACTTTTTCCGTTTGTCCTGATTTTAATAAGAATGAATAGTAAAGTTCTTTATACACTTTTGGCGGGAGGAACTTTTGTGATGCTTGAAGTTCTCTTTCAAACTTCCAGAGTGGTTCGTAGTACATGGCAACGCGCAGATAAGAAACCAGTTCATCCGGATTCTTAAACATTCCTTGTTTTTCTATAATCTTTTTCATTTTTTTGAAAAGGTTGAATCTTATAGCTCTGGCTTCTTCGGGCTTGCCGTATAGTTCAAGAATATCAGCTTTTGTTAAAAGCATGGAAAAGTCTGAGGGTGGAATCTTTACCGACTTTATAAGTTTAAGTGCTTCTTTACCGTTCTGAAGGTACAGGTAAGCTGCTATGAACGGATAGGGATTTAGAACGGCATACTTTTTATAATTAAAAAGGGCTTTTTCCAGATCTTTTATATCCTGGTTATCCATTAAAAAGTAAATGTACTGTTCTATGAGCTCTGTGTTTTTTCGGTTTTTAAGCTCTATCTTCATTAATGATTTTGCTTTTTTTACTTTTCCAATATTTGATAAGGCGAGAACATAAACAGATAAAGGATAATTTTCTGATAACAATCTTCTTTTTTCCGCTTCCGGAAGGGAATCGATCGTGCTTATAATAAGTTTCCATCTTTTCAGTTTACTTGCCAGGCTCAGAAAATCTATCATAAAGTCCTCTATTCCTGTTGCTTTGTAGCCTTCAAGTGCATATTTCATGGCTTTTTCAGGATTTACTGAAGCGTAAAAGAGAATTATCCGTGAATAATCAAAGTCTTTCCCCTTCCCTGTATTAACCAGAGTTTCTGACGCTCTTGCGGCGGTTTCATAGTCTCCCAGTGCCCATGCAAGGTTTCCCATTAACTGCCAGTAGTCTGTAAGGCTTTCAGGGACGGAGTCGGCATTGTTTTTTAAAACTTGCAGGGCTTTGTCAAACTTCCTGTCCGAAATAAAAATTTTTGCTTCTATCAATGCATCGTTATACGTATATTTCTTCAGAATTTTAAGTTTTTCAAGTTCTTTTAAAGCTTTTTGTTTCTCTCCATAAAACCAGTAGATAAAAGCCGCTTCTCTTATTAGTTGAGGATTGTTGCCGTAAACTTTCTCTGCAAGTTCTATTCCTTTATCAATGTTCCCCATTTTTCTGAAAAAGGCAATTAAATCTTTATAGAACAAAACTTTGTGTCCTTTTTTGATTTCTTCCTCTATTAACTTTTGTGCGGTTTCTTCATCTCCCAGCACCAGAGCTAAAGAATATGTTCTGTGGAATACTTTTTCTTCATTGAAACTGAAATATAATTTCTTGTAGGCCTGCAGCGCTACCGGCTGGTTATCAAGCCAGAGGGAAATTTTGGCAAGCCACTCCCACCAGAATTTGTGTTCTGGAAAAAGAACAGTTCCTCTTCTGGCAACCTCAAAAGCCTTTTTCAGGTTGTTGTTGCCTAAAAATATACGGAGAGAAGTTTTCAGGATTTCTTCTCTGTTATTGAGATTTGCAGTAACTGTTTTATACAACTTCTTCTCTATTTTTCTCGGTGATGTTGGAGCGAAAAAGAAATTTTTAATGCCCAGTAGGGAAAGTTTTTTGGAAAACTTTTTCAGGTCTTTAATGGATTTAGATAGCCCTATTCTTACAGTATAAAGTCCTCTGTCAGTTCTATATATAAACGCGTCTCTTTTTATACTTTCAGGAAGGTTGTTGAGATATCTGGCAGCCTTTTTATACGACTGGAAGGTTCCCAGCTGGACAGAATAGTACAGTGTATTTTTCTTTTTTTCTCCGGTAAAACCTTTCACTTTATTGGCATCTGTTGGAACTATAAAAGCACCGGAAATTCCAAATTTTTCAAGAAGGTTCTTTTCCTGCTTTAGTTTTCTTACCGTTTCAGCCACATCAAATCTAACGGTTACCTTTCCTGAATCTGTTATATAAATAAATGACTTTTTTTTAAGGCTTGTCGGGAGATTTTCAAGAAATTTTTCCGCCTGAGAGCGGCTTCTGAAAGTTCCGAGTTGCCATGAATAGGCTATGCTTCCGGCAAAAGCTACTGAAGGAAGCAAGAGACAACATGTGTACAGCCAGATTTCCTTTATTCTTCTCACCTTTTTCCCCCGTAAATTCTTACAGCTTTGTCGGCAAGTTGAAGAGATAGGTTTCGGTCGTTGAGTGCCATAGAAGTTTTTAGTAGAAAGAGTGCCATTTCAGGGTCATTTAGATAGTGCATCCCGTACTTTATTATGAGATGTTTTACCAGTTCTTTTTTCCCTGCCCATAATGCTATTTCCACCGTTTTTTTAAAGTAATATTTTTCTTTTGTTGCCTTAAATGCTTCGTAAGCATACTTGAATGCGCTGTTGTAGTCTTTTACTGCAAGAGCCATGTTGATCAAATTGTTTACATCTTTTCTGGAGAAATTGCCACTTTTAAGAAGTTGTTCTCCGTAGAAATATCCTCTATCAAAGTCGCCTGCTGCTACAGAAAGACGGAATGCTCTTCTTAGAAATTCCAATTTTTTTCTTCCGGTAGAATGGTTTATTAAAAAGTTTAGATGTTTAAATGCTTCGTCGTAATTTTTAAGTATAACGGCAAGTTTAAGTGCCTTTTTATGCCAGTTTACAGAATCTTTACCCATATTTGTCAGCTTATCTGCTGCAAGATACGCTATATCTGCGAAGCCAAATTTTAAGGATTCGGTATAGATATTCTTTACTGTTTCAGGGTCAAAGTTTGTTAAAGCTAAATATTTAAGGGTTTTCTTGATTTGCTTTTTAATTGCGTTTTTTTCGTTCGGCGCTGCCTGAGAGTACTTTTCCTCGAGAATTGCAAGTTTTATTTTCAGTAGTTCTCTTCTGGAAACCGGAATGCTTCCCATTTTCTCCAGTTCTTTTAAAAACTTCTCTGCCTCTTTAATATTTCCACTTTTTATGTCATTTTTTATGAGCACCATAATAAGCTTGGGATCTTTTTTAATTCTAAGGAGGCTTTCTATGTATACCCTTGAAAGTCCAAAGTTTAAATTTTCTTTTCCACTTAGTATGGTTTCCGTGATCTCTCCTCCTGGAAATAGGAAAGCCGCCAGCACTATAAATAAAAGAACAAAAACAAGTATTTCCGCATTTGAAAATACCCTAATTTTTGCAAGTTGCTTCAATGCTTGCAGTTTTTTCTTTGAATCGAAATCTGATAAAACTTCCTTTTTTGAAAATTTCGGGATTCCCGGAAGATTTAACATGACATCCTTCCTCTCTTATGGTAATTTCAAGTGGGACGTATCCTTTAAGAGAAATTTTATACCTTCTATTTTCTTTCTCAAAATTTGTTATTATTCCATTTGATTCTACAAGAATAAAAGGATTATTGTCAGTTCTGGAAAGCTTCAGCTCATAATTTCCAGAATTATCAAGGCTTATGTAGAGACTGTTGTTAATTTTTCTGTAGCCAACGACGCCTTTGGATTTATCGATATCAGGATAACCTTCTGATAGCGGGATTCTAATTGTTCTTAAACTCCCCGCATTTTTAAAAATCCATTTATTTTTTTGCCTAGCTATGGCACTTCCCCTGAATTCCATCACTTTTTGAGCGTAATCTGACAAATATTCTGGAATAGGTTTCTGGGAAAGAGCCCATTTATATACCTTTTCAAGTGCTTTAAGCGAAGCTATTTTCTGTCCTGAATACCAGTGATAGTAGAGGCTTATGGGCTTCAGCCTCCGCGGTTTTTCTGTTAGTTTAAATGTTTGAATTACTCTTACGTAGCCACCAAAGTTTTTCCATAGATTTGTGTAGATGTTCTCATTTTGGATAGGTGCATAGATTTGAAAATACTTTCCTTTGTTTATGCCCATAGGGGAAATAAGATAAAGAAATGGCGAATTGAAAGTAGCACTTGTATCTCCTCCATTTACATTGTAAACTCTGGCTTTGTAAGTTAATTCAATGGCTTTTTTGGGAGGCACGCAATCTCCGGTCCACAGGAAAACTTTTACCTTTTTGTTCTCAGGTGTTAAATATTTATTTATGTAATTTATTGACCAGATGATTTCTTTTTTGAGTGAAGGTTTATATCCTGGGATTGGAAGGTTGTGGCCGTATTCAGGATTTTTCTCTTCGGGGGGTAGTCCCTCAGACATCCTCAATGTGTCGTACCAGTTGAAAGGATGAGAGTAGGAGTGACTTGCTGGCTCAACATTTTCAAGAGAAAAAATGCTTCTGGCAATGTTTTTAAGTCTATCTGATAGTTCTGGATAAAGGTCGGTTATTACTCCTACTATAACGGAAGCCGTTGTGGGAACCCTGTATTTTTTAATAATTTTGTCTCTTAAAACTTCTCCTGAAAATCTAAACGGAGGAAAGTCTGCCTTTCCCTCAAAGCCGTCTCCATCTATGTGAACCGTCATTATTCTTCTTCCATTTTCGGTAGTCACATCGTAAGCCGGCAGATACCCGAAAACTTTCCGGAACAGTGAAAATGGATTTAAGACCCATAAAGTCATGTCCTGCATTGTTTTTATCAGGATGTCCTGATTTGCGTATCCTCCCCAGTTCATTAGAGCAACAGGAACGAAAATCTGCCCAATGCTGTTTCTGTATTCCACAACGGATGTTCCGTTAAACGGTTTTATCAGTATATCTGCAGGTTCGGGTTTACCTTTTATTTCAAATCCAAAATCTCCAGGGAATTTAAGCAATTTTAATCCTGCAGTTACCGGGGCCTTGTTTTCAAAAGCTTCAATGCCCAGTCTTTTTAAAAATCGGTAGTCAAAGAGGTTGTAAGGGTCCACGAGAAAAACTTTTTTCCCTGCATGAATTTCTTTTAATAGCCAGTTTTCAAATTTTTTCCTATTTTTTGGTTTAATCCCGTTCATCAACCATACAAGAATACCTCTGTAAGAGTCATCAAGTTCCGGAAGCTTCTCAGGATGGTATTTAAAAAGAACCGGTGTATATCCAAGCCATTCAAGAGGGAGCTGTGCCATTTGATGGGCAGGATTGTTGTCCACCGTTTCATCGTAAATGATGGCGATCTTTCTCGGTATGAACTGATAAACACCCGTACCTATATGCTTGAGATTTTTGTCCGTAACCCAGGGGATAAATCCCATGTTTTCTATTTGTTCAGCATCCTGTGCTGCGATTGTTTTGTTGTCGGTGTAGTCAATTACTATTACCGGAATCCCCGAGTTTTTAATTTCTGTCAGTTTTTTGAGCAGCCACCGTGTATCACTTTCCGGCATTTTGATGTAGTTGTGATTTTTGTCAAGGCCAAAGAACAGAGACTCTGCTACAACGCCATTTATGTAGTTTTTAACTTTTGGGAATATTTCAAATGGCCTGTTTAAGAGAATGATCTTTTCAGGATATAGTTTTCTTATTTTTCGGATAAATTCCGCTTCGGCTTCCTCGTAGCTTTTCCATTCTTTTTCAAGAAGCGCCAGCTGATAAGAGTCGAGCGTATCGAACATAAAACCACTGTAATTTCCTGAAAGTGCTTGTATCTTCTTAAGAATGATTTTCTGACACATTTGTTTTCTTATATCAACCACGTTGCTTTTCCATGTTCTGTTCTTTCCTATGATACATGTTCGGGGCATTGAGCTTATGCTATCTTCTCCGAGGCTAAAGTAAGCTATAAGCTTTCCGTGTTTTTTCATGTAGTATCTCTCTTTTTGAAACTGCATGTTAAAAGTTGAAGGATCAACGACTATCCAATCGTAAAGGTAGAGAATCTCCTCGGGAGGATTCGAATAAATAACAGCCACGGAAGGTTTTTCTCTTCCGTAAGCAACGTTCCATATTAAAAGACTAAATAAGCATAAAAGTCCTGTAATGAATCTCATTCAGGAACCTCCTGAGCAAAAAGATACCTACAAGAAAACTTATAATCAGTGACAGAAAAAATCCGTAACCGTAGAAAAAAGGTCCTATTGCTATACTCAGTTCTGATAGTAAAAAGTTGAAGACGGCGAAGGTAAGCGTTGTGTAAAGTGCATATATCTTGAGGTCAAAGTAAAAAAGTACAGATAGAATGGCCATTACGACAAGTTGTAAGTATGTTCCGAGGAGAAGAACGTTAAACAGGGGTAAATACAGTAGAGAAAGGTGGAA
The DNA here is from genome assembly GCF_027028515.1 of Desulfurobacterium sp. Classification (NCBI taxonomy): domain Bacteria; kingdom Pseudomonadati; phylum Aquificota; class Aquificia; order Desulfurobacteriales; family Desulfurobacteriaceae; genus Desulfurobacterium; species Desulfurobacterium sp. Next base: position 14,079 of record NZ_JALVIW010000008.1, read on the forward strand.
GAACCTGAAAATAACTATTTCCATCAAAAAAATGAGAATTACAGCGATTGCCTGGATTCTAAAAACTTCCTGAATAAGTGTTCTGACAGCAACGACAAGTTCGTGACCAAGTTCATATATTCTGTCTAAAGTTTCTCCTTCTCTTACAGCAGAATAATATCTGTCGTAGTGTTCAGCAAATTCACTCTCCAGCTTAAGAAAAAATATACCCATTCCTGGAGCTATTGCCAGGTAGGCAAGGAATATAGGGACGTCGTAAACTATGGATGCTCTGAACGGTCCGATTACGGATTCTCCTGTTATGTTTGAAAGCCAGAATACGAACTTATCTGCCCAGATTGCCGTATTGTAGAAAAGTCCCACAAATGCCAGAGATATGTGAATTCTGTGTCTGTTAAGAAAGTCAAATTCTATGAGTTTTTTTGAGGAATAGTGTTTGAAGATATAGCTCAGTAACATGAGGAAAGTGAGAGCTATACCGCAGAAGTAAGAAAGCATTAAACCGCTGAGTCCAAATTTTCCGAAAAGAGGAGCAGTTATTATCATCAGTCCGAAGCCTAAAACGAAAGAGAGAAGTATATATTTGTAGCTTTTAAACGATGTGAGTAAAGTGTTTATTATCCAGAAACCTGTCATAAGTGTTAGGGATAGGACAAACAGGACAACAAACCATGGCATTCGGTAGTAAATTTCTTTTAAAGATGTAAGAAGAGTGAAGGAAACGGCAAACAGAAAGCCGATTAGCATGTTTAGTAGAAGAGCTCCCATGAAATTAGGGAGAATCCTTTCTTCTTCCTTTTCAAAAAGTCGGTCTGCGACGTACCTTGTAAACAACAGTTGAAAGGCGCCAGAAAGTATAAGGCTGAAAGCAGTAATGTATGTTATAACTATCTGATACTGCCTTACTATTTCGTGTTCGGCCGTTGTTCTTTCTGCTACAATTCCTGCCACTATTATACTAATAATTGATATTATCCATGGGCCGGCACTCAGAGAAGTTGAATACGTAAATGCGAGAAAAAGTGATGTCAGCCTATTTTCTTTCAGAATTTTTTTCAGTTCAAACGCTATGCCTGCCATGAATGAAGCTCCTGTAAAGTTTGCGATAGTTATTTAAAAACATCTGATAATCGTAAAATCTCTCTACCCTCTCTATGCCGGATTTCTGGTACTTTTTCCACAGGATTTTATTGTTTAAAAGCTCCACATACGCGTCTGCCAGTTCCCCGGGGTTAGCAACATGGCAGACCTCTCCCGCTTTTCCTATCTTTAAATCTTCACTGTTTAGTCCGCCGTATATTAACTGTTTGCAGGAGCCAACATTGGTCGTTACGCAGGGCACGCCTGCAGCAAACGATTCAAGAACCACAAGAGGCATTCCTTCACTTATCGATGTGAGTGTTGTAAGCCCTATTCTGGGAAAGATGTTTTTAAGGTCTTGAAATCCAAGAAATTTAATGCTGTTTTCAAGGTTAAGGGCGTTAACAAGTTTTAAACATTCCTCATAGTAATCAGGGTCTTCGTCAGTGGGACCCACAACCCATCCCTGTGCTTCGGGCATTTTGTTAACAACTATTCTCATTGCTTTTATGAAGGTTTTTATGTCCTTTATAGGGACCACTCTTCCAATCAGACCGATTACCGGAGGCGGGTTTTGGGGTCGGGTTTTGCGTGCTTTCAGAAAGTTTTTTACCTTGACACCGTTAGGGATAACTTCTGTTTTTTCTTCCGGAGCTCCAAGGGCAATCTGAAGCTTTCTGGCATCCTCGAAAAGTGAAATAATAACATCAGCCGAATCGTAGCAGAAAGCCCCTATTCCCCGGAAAAAGCTTATCCACATTTTCTTCAGATGGTCTATTTCTCCAACTTCTTTCTGAAAGAAAAATCCTCTGTCGGAAATCCAATCGGCATTAACTATGTCTATTTTTCTTTCTCTGGTATATATTCCGTGTTCTGTCAATATAAAAGGAAGTTCTTTTTCGCTTTTTGCCATTGCAGAAAGGAAACCTGCATATCCGGTAGATGGACTGTGGATAATTTTAGCTTCAGGTATATTTTCCATAATTGAAGCCACGCGCCATACTGGGTCATGGATGTTCCTTACTGTCCAGAAATAATCAATAAAGGGTACATCTCCTGCAAGTTCAAAGTAACTGTCTGCTATAAAATTCCATGCCTCTCTGCTGTAAAGAAACTCTTCTTCTGTTACCTCTTTTATGTAAAATTTCTGGCTTTTCCAGGTTTCAGGAAGCTCTTTCTCTCCGCTTCTTCTCAACCATTTGTGGAGTTCTTTAACCTTTTCCATTTTTTCGGAATCAGAATTAAGTATTCTCGGAGGAGGTTTTTCTTTATCACTGAATATAAAGTTTGCCGAGAGGTAGGTAAGGTTTTCCGGAAGTTTGTACTTTATATCACCGTAGTCTTCTTTTCTGCTTCCCAGGAAGATTACTCCAAAGTTAAATTCAGTTAGGCCTGTTATCAAACTGTGAATCCAGGAACTCACTCCGCCTTTTACATAGGGATAGGTTCCTTCCGCAACTATAAGTATGTCAGTTTCTCTATTTTTGTCTACTATTATCATTTCTTACCTGTCCAGAAAAGCTTCATAAAGTAAATTTCGGGGTGTAGAGGTGATTCAAGTATAGAAAAAAGCTCTTCAACCTTTTTGTAGTCCTTTTCGTAAAAAGCTATCTCTGCAAGGTAAGGAACAACTTTCATTTTCATTAGTTTGTCTCCCTGACTGAAAGCTGATGAGAGGAACTTTTTTGCCTTCTCTCTTTCCTTTAGTTTTAAATAAATTTTCCCTGCAAGGAGTTCTATTTCCGGTGTCGTATAAAGTTTAAGGGAATGCTGAATATGGTTGAGAGCTTCTTTTATAATAAACGGCATTAATTCTTTATCCGCAACACGCAGGTACACCATATCCCAGTATAAAGATGCAAGTTCAAAGTGAATCATTGCCTTTTCTCTGTCGTTCTCTGTCTTTTGCAGTTTTCCTTTCAGAAAAGATATTTTGTCGTCAATCTCTTTTTCAAGTTTTGAAAGGATAGCAAAAGCGTAAAGCCGGATTTCATCGTTATCTGAAAATAAAGCTGTTTTAGCAGCTTCTACTGTTTGGGGGTTTATAAAATTTCCCATAATTAATAATGCGTGTTCATTGTTTACTCTTTTGCTTTTTATAAGCTGAGTAAGGGCTGCTTCTCCAAGTTTTCTGCTTTTTACTTTTATTTTTTCCAGTGTAATGTCTCTTATCGGTAACTTTTTTGCTTTAATGGTGGTTTCCTTCTTAAAGCGTGCTACTATCACAAAAATTACTATTGAAAACAGACATCCGGCAACGGGAATAAGCAGATTAAACATGAGTACAGTTAAAATGTTGCGGAGGTTTCTCTTGAAGTTTCGGGGCATTAAAATTACGGTTATGATGGTTGCAATTACCGATATTATGATGTGCATAAAAAGCAGGTGTCGGGGAGAAAAAGTCAGCATTCCTTTTCCTCCCGGGTTCGGTCTGTCTCTTCCTTCAGGCTTTTGTATATTTCTCTATCAACTTTAATGAATTTTTCAGTAATTTTATTTTTAATTTCACTTCCAAAACGTCTCTTAAGCTCGTTTGAAATTCTGTTTGAAAAACCTTCAGCTGAGGAAAGGGAAGAAAGAGGTAGTAAGATGTAAACCATATAGCAGTTATTTACTTTATGATAAACCAAAAAATCAACTCCCCTGATTTTGTTCTGAATAAATTGAATTATGTCTTTAAGGTTTTCTGGAATTTTATACACAACCATGTAACTGTCTATTCCGAACTTTTCATAAAGAATTTTTACGGTCTGTACTTCAACTATAAAATCAACGGGGAGATATCTGAACTCATTTACAAGATCTTTTACCATTTCTGTTTTTTCCAGTTCTGCCATAAACCAGATTAGAGCCACGTTTATTGAAAGTATGTTGTCTGCATTAAGGTATCTGAATGGCAGGTCCTTAATTAGGAAGAATGCAATAATTTCGTCATCGTTAGAGATGTCAAATACCGGAACTACCGCGAGGTAATTTGATTGTGATGATGACGATGATAAAAATACCGTTCTTTCTTCTTCTATGGCTTCCCGTATTAGAGGATCATTCATGTCAAGTTTAACAGGTTCACCTATAGAAGCAGCTAATTTGAAATTCCCTTCGGGGGTTTTACAGTATAAGGTTCCCCTTCTTACAAAAAAAGCTTCACTTATAAGGTTCATTAAGTTTCCAAAGGCCTTTTCTCTGTTGTTTATTAGTTCCTTTTTAATTTTTTCAAGGACGGTTCTTATGCTTATTGGTTTTACAAGGTAGTGTTTTTCTAATTGATCGTGAGAAAGTTTGAGCAGTATAAAGTCATTTGTCTGCTTTCTCAGTTTTGATTTGAAGTAGGTGCTTTCTTCTTCAGACAATTCAATGCGTCTTTTCCAGTAAGAGAAAAATTCACCGGCTATAAGTACAAGCAACAGTGTCCAGAGAAGAAAGGAAAGAGGAAATTGAGGATATATGAACCTGAAAACGGGGACGGCTGCAACAAGGAAAACAAGACCGCCTGTAAGGCCGTAAAAAAGCGTTATTGTAAGCTCTAAAAGTACAAAGGGGTTTACTGTTGAGTGAATGAAAAGAGGGTCTTTGGGATTAAAATAGAAGCCAACGGCCGTAAGAATTATAAATAAAAGGACTGCTTCACCGACAACAAATTTAATAGCAATATCTTTCTTTGCCATTAATTAAAACTCTCCATTTAAAAGTTCCTGGTAAAGAACACCTATTGATTTGTGTCCCCATGAGGTTCCAGAAACAGTCAGTGTTGAAGTTACATTTTCCGTTTTAAGGTTTTCAACATAAATTGTTACGCTGACGGCAGGTTCCCCATCTATTCCCGTTTTGTAGCGCCACTCGTTAACGTATCCTCCTATGGCGCAGGTGTATCCGCTTGTTTTAAGCTGTTGTTCCAGTTTTTTTATTTCTGTCGAGTTAAGATCTTCTTCTTTTAAGTCAAATGCTTTTGAAACTTTGTAACCCTTTGCTTTTAAAACACCAAAAGTAATTGAGGCGGCACTTTCACCGGCTAAAGGTGTTTCTGAGTAGTTTACAAAGGGCATGACTGCACAGGTGGTGTTTTTAGAGATAATAACGGGTGTTTTGTTTATCTCTGTCATGCATCCGGAAAGCATAAAAACAGCAAGCAGCCCCGCTAATGCAAGTTTTTTCATCTTTCCTCCTTAATATATTTAGTTGCCAATTTTTATTTATGGGTAGAATTATACTGAAAATTTTCAAATTTGCAATTAAATATCGCTAACGAATGGTTTTATTTGTTAAATAGGATTTAATCTCTTATAAGTCTTGTTTTTGATGGTAAAGCATGCTTTTTAAAAGAGAAGATTACCTGTATTTTTACCGATTATTTTAAGACCTTTTTCGGTTATTTTTCTTCCTCTGCTTGTTCTAACTATCAGTCCTAATTTAATGAGATAGGGTTCATGTATGTTTTCAAGCGTTTCTTTATCTTCATTTAGAGCAAGAGCAAGACTGTTAAGCCCTACAGGACCACCTTTGAATGTTTCAGCTATGGTTTTTAAAATCCTTCTATCCATTCTGTCAAGTCCATTTTTATCTATTCCAAGTTCTCTCAATATTATACGTATCTTTTCAATATCTATTACAGGCCATTCGTTAACAACAGAGAAATCTCTTACCCTTTTTAACATTTGATTTAATATCCTTGGCGTTCCTCTTGCACATTTTGAAAGCTCGTGAAGAGCCTCATCTGTTAGATAAATGCCTAATTTTTCAGCGTTTTTTCTTCCTATCACTGCAAGTTCCTTCTCGGTATAAAGTTCAAGTCTGCATATTAATCCAAACCGGGAACGCAGCGGTGCTGTTAGAAGGTTAAGCCGTGTCGTGGCACCGATTAGTGTAAATTTTGGTAGCATTATACTAAAACTTCTTGCTTTTAAACCTCCTCCTGATACAATATCAATTCTAAAATCTTCCATCGCTGAGTATAGTGTCTCTTCGATTTGTCTTGTGAGTCTGTGTATTTCATCTATAAAAAGTATGTCACCCTCCTGGAGAGAATTTATCAATGCTACGAGATCCCCTTTTTTTTCTATCATTGGTGCCGAAACCACTTTTATCTCTTTTGTCATTTCTCTTGCAATTATTGTTGCGAGGGTTGTTTTTCCTGTTCCGGGAGGACCGTAAAATAGTATGTGATCAAGTGTGGAGTTCCTCTTTTTTGCCGACTCAAGAGCTATACGTAGTAGCTTTTTAACCTTTTCCTGACCGGTAAACTCTTCTAATGATAAAGGCCTTAGCGGAGATCTATCCTCCAAATTTTCCTCCAGAGAGGAGTAAGGTTAGTTTTTTGACTGCCTCTTCAAAGGTTAAGTTTTCTGTATCTATTTTTGATAGAATTTTAACGATTTCTCTTCTTGAATAGCCTAAGTTTTCAAGGACTTCTATTAATTCTCTTTCTTTTTTGTTTTCTTTTGTTTTGAGTTTTGAGGCAAGTTCAAATATGAGTCTTTCCGACAATTTTTTTCCAAGTCCCGGGACGGTTGAAAGCGTTTTGATGTCTTTCGTTTCCACAATTTTGGTAAGTTCCTGCTTTGAAAAGTGAGAAAGGATGTTAAGGGCTGTGCGGGAACCTATTTTAGGTATTCGTGTTAAGAGTTCGAAAAGTTTCCTCTCTTCTTCACTTTCAAATCCGTAAATAGCAGGGGTGCCTTCTGGTGGGAATATTACTTTTGTAAAGAAAAATGCCTCTTCGCCAACCACTATTCTACTTAAGGTGGATAGGGGGACAAAGACTTTAATGCCAATGCCCCCACATTCTATAGATATACCGTCGGAGTATTTGAAGGCAACTTTCCCTTTTACAAAATCTAACATTCTTCTTCCAGTTTGAAGAATTTTTTGACTTTTGTCTCGTTCGGTGAAAGAATGACACCTCTTTCTGTAATTATTCCTGTTATATTTTCGTGGGGTGTAACGTCAAAGGCAGGGTTTTTCACCTTCGCATGTTCTGGCGCTATTCTGCAGTCACCACAGTGGCAGTAAAGCACCTCTTCAGGAGGTCTATCCTCTATGGGAATTTCACTTCCTGTTTTTATAGAAAAGTCAAATGTTGAAGAGGGTGCTGCAACATAAAAGGGAATTCCATGTTCTTTTGCAAGTACAGATAGCGTGTATGTTCCTATCTTGTTTGCAGTGTCACCGTTAAGGGCTATTCTGTCAGCACCAACTATTATGCAGGTTATTTCGTCGTTTGCTATGAACCATCCTGCCATGTTGTCCGTTATTAGATAGTAGGGTATTCCTTCTTGCTGAAGCTCCCACGCTGTCAGTCTTGCTCCCTGAAGGTAAGGTCTTGTTTCGTCAACATATACGAGAATGTCTTTTTCCATTTCATACGCCGCTTTTATTACACCAAGGGCTGTCCCATATCCAGCAGTTGCGAGAGCACCTGTATTGCAGTGGGTGAGTATGGTTTCTTTGTTTCCTAATAGTTCTGCACCGTACATTCCTATCTTTCTATTTCTGTCTATGTCCTGGGTTTCTATATTTTTCGCTTCCGTTTCAAGGGCAAGAAGGATATCATTAATATTCTGGCCGGCGTCTATGATACTTTTCATTCTTTTGAGTGCCCAGAACAGGTTAACTGCGGTAGGCCTCGTCGTTGCTAATCTGTTGATTACAAGTTCTGCCAACATCTTGAATTCATTTACATCCTTTGCTTTTTGTGAAAGTTCTTTTGCACCTAAAGTAACACCGTAAGCAGCCGTAACGCCTATCGCAGGTGCTCCTCTTACTACCATATCCTCTATAGCTTTTGCTACATCTTCGTAAGTTTTACACGTTATCCATTCTTCCATATGAGGTAATTTCCTCTGGTCAAGGAGCAAAAGAGCATCACCTTCCCACTTTAAGGGTCTTATGTCTTTTATTTTTCTCATTCCCTTTCCTCCTTTTTCACTACAAGTACCGGGCATTTGGCTTTTCTAATTACAGCTTTAGTGGTGCTTCCAATTTCAAGAATTCTTTCAAGAAGTCCCTTTCCGTGATATCCAATTACTATAAGGTTACAGTTCTTTTCTTCAGCCGTTTTTACGATTTCCTCTTTTGGGTCGCCTACGGTCATAATCGTTTCGACCTTAAATCCTGCCCTTTCAAATTCGTGCTTTAATTGCTGGAGCTTTTCCTGGTGCCTGTCTAATATCGCTTTTTCAATTTCCGGAATGTGGGCGTATATGGCAGCAACGTCAAGTGCAAATGGATCGTCAAACTGTGGTAGGCTAAACTCCATAGGATGAATTACGTGAAAGATAATAACCTTTTCGGCGTTTGCTTCTTTCAATTTTAGCACGTACTTTTTTGCCACTTCTGCAAGGTCTGAAAAGTCTGTTGGATAAAGAATTGTTTTAAATACTGACATCCCTCTCCTCCTTTTTGGTGATTTCCCACAATTTTTCCATCTCTTCAATGCTCATTTCAGAAAGAGATTTTCCCTCTTTCTCAGCCAGCTCTTCCATTTTAGAAAACCTTTTTACAAATTTTTCGTTTGTTCTGTGAAGAGCAACTGCTGGATTGACCTGGAGAAACCTTGACAAATTAACAATTGCAAAAAGTAAGTCTCCTATTTCCTCTTCTATGTGCTCTTTGTTTCCTTTTGTTATTGCTCCTTCAACTTCTCTTAGTTCTTCCTTTATTTTTTTGATTACATCTTCTGCCTTTTCCCAGTCAAATCCAACTTTTGCTGCTCTTTTTTGAAGTTTCAAAGCTCTTTCGAGGGATGGTAATGATCTTGGTATTCCATCCAGCATAGATTTGCGGTTTTTACCTTCAGCTTTTTTAAATTCATCCCAAGCTTTAAGAACGTCCTGAGCGTCTTTGATATCTTTTCTGTTACCGAATACGTGAGGATGTCGGAATATTAGCTTGCGACATATTTCATCCACAACATCGTCAATGGAAAATCTGTTTTCTTCTTTTGCAATTTGGGAATGGAAAACAACCTGTAACAGAATGTCGCCAAGTTCCTCTTTCATGTTTTCGTAATCTTTTTCTTTGACGGCGTCAATGTATTCATAAGTTTCTTCAAGAAGATACGGCAAAAGGGTTTCGTATGTTTGTTTTCTGTCCCAGGGACAGCCGTTTTTTGAGCGGAGTGTTTCCATGATTTTCACAAGGTCTTCAAATTTGTACATCTATCGCCTCCAGTTCGTAAGTTAATTATACCAGTGAAAAGTTGTAGAATTTAACTGAAACAAAATTTACTCAGGAGGAGGTTATGCCAAAGATAAGACTCGGCGTTAATATAGATCACGTCGCAACCATCAGGGAAGCCAGAAAAACGTTTGAACCAGATCCTGTTCACGCTGCGGTTATTGCAGACCTTGCAGGTGCAGACCAGATAACGCTTCATTTAAGGGAAGACAGAAGGCACATACAGGATAGGGATTTAAAGCTTATAAAGGAAGTTATCCATTCAAAGATAAATCTTGAAATGGCAGCAACAGAAGAGATGGTGGAGATTGCCCTTTCAGTAAAACCTCATCAGGTTACGCTTGTTCCGGAAAAGAGAGAGGAGATTACGACGGAGGGAGGACTTGACGTTAAAGGTCAGAAAGACCGTATAAGGGATGTTGTTAAGCGCTTGAAAGCGGCTGGCATTGTTGTGAACCTTTTTATAGACCCGGATAAGGAGCAGATAGAAGCAGCGGCAGATGTGGGTGCCGATGCTGTCGAGCTTCATACAGGTGAGTATGCCAACGCGGTTAGTGAAGGGGAAAGAGAGAAAGAGCTTAGCAGGTTAAGAACCGCAGCAAAGTACGCTAAAGAATTGGAATTGAAGGTTTATGCTGGTCACGGTTTGACTTACAAAAATGTGAAACCTGTTGCTGAAATCGAAGAGATAGAAGAGCTTAACATAGGTCATTCTATCGTTGCAAATGCAGTTTTAAAAGGCCTTTCCGATGCCGTGAAAGAGATGAAAAGGCTTATCAACGAGGTGAGATGATTGTTTCCTGTGGCGTTGATATTGTCTCAAATAAGAGGGTAGAAGATGCATTAAAAAGGTGGGGAGACAGGTTTGTCAGGAAGGTTTTCCCTGAAGGTGTTGAGTATTGTTTTCAAAAGAGGCGCGGTGAGGTTGTAGGTTGTATTGCTGCACGATTTGCTTTAAAGGAGGCAATAATAAAAGCTTTTTCTCGCATAAATGTTCCAGTACGCTTTGAGGATATTGTTGTTTCAGGTGGTGGAAAACATCTTGATGTTAAGATACCTGTAAAGGGATATCGTATCCTTTTCAGTATTTCCCACGAAAAGGATTTTTCCGTAGCTTTTGTAAATGTGATAAGAGAGGAGGCTGATGAGTAAGAAGCTTGTTTCGATATATATAGAAGGAAGGAAGATAAAAGTTCCCGAAGGTTACACGGTTATAGAGGCTTTGTGGGATACCGGACACGATATAAAAAGAGGTGTCGGATGTCTTTCAGGATTGTGTGGTGCGTGTGCCATAGCTTACCTTGAGAAGGGGAGTAAAAGGGTAAAGTTCGGTCTTGGCTGTCAGACAATTGTAAAAGAGGGAATGAATATAACAGTTATGCCTTTTTTCCCTTCACGAACGGCTACCTATAACATCTCGGAGATGGAAAAGCCGATAGAGAAGTTAAGGGAAGTCTATCCCGAACTGGATATGTGTAAAAACTGCGGTTTCTGCACCGTTGCCTGCCCGGAGTGGATAAACGTATCAAAGGTTATGAAGCTTTTGAAAGAGGGAAGTTACGAAGAGGCCACGGAAATGATGTTAGACTGTATTCTGTGCGGTCTGTGTGCCTCAAGGTGTCCTTACGGTATAGCACCTCAGTTTATATCCCTCTTTGTTCAGCGGGCTATAAGCAGAGAGATGCCGTTTCCTGAAAATCTGAAGAAGCGCTTAAAAGAGATGGAAGAGATGAAGTATGACGAAGAGTGGGGAAAGATCCTTCAGATGAGTGATGAAGAGTTTGTAGAATTCTGTAAAAGGGTGAGAGAGGAGGTTTAATGTATTCCGGAAATCTTCTTGAAAGTATAGAACTTGTTGAAAAGACGAGAGAAAGCAGGGAAAAGCAGCAGTTGCCTCTTTTATGTGATGAGGAAAAAAGTCAGTTGCTATCTTCGTTTCATCCTGATTACAGGCTTTCAGGGTTTAGAACTTTGAGGGTCGGTGTTAACAAGGGTGATAGGACGGTTCATGAGATTGCTGATCTGCTTGAGGCTTTCAGCAGCTTTGATTATAGAGAAGTTAATCTTGAGAGTCCCGACATTGAGACGGACGTCCTTGTTCTCGGCGGAGGCGGTGCAGGAATAACTGCTGCACTCTTTGCCCATTCGGCAGGTGCAAAAGTTATCCTTGCCACAAAGTTGAGGCTCGGTAATTCCAACACGATAATGGCCCTCGGCGGAATGCAGGCAAGCGTTTCAGAGGATGATTCGCCGATTAGGCACTTTGCCGATACTATGGTTGCCGGTAAGTTTCAGGGGAGAAGAGAATTAGTTAAAGCGATGGTTGATGACGGTCCTTTAATTGTAAAGTGGCTTCTTGAGCTTGGAGTTAACTTTGACAGGGATGAAAAGGGAAATCTTCTTACAAAAAGGGCAGGTGGTTCAACGGCGCCACGTATTCTTTCCATAGGGGATTATACAGGACTTAACATAATAAAGATTTTGAAAGATGAAATAAGGAACAGGCCAGATATAGAGATTTTAGAGTTTGCACCGGCTGTTGAATTAACGACTAACGAATTTGGTGAGTGTAACGGTGCAATACTGTTTGATCTTGAAAGGAAGCGGTTTGTTCTTGTTAAAGCTAAGTCTGTAATTCTCGCGACGGGGGGTTCCGGTCGGCTTCACATTCAGGGATTTCAGACTTCAAACAACTTTGGCGCGACAGGCGATGCGATAGTTTTAGCCTACAGGGCGGGTGCAAAACTTGAAGGGCTTGATTCATTCCAGTATCACCCGACGGGAATAGTTTATCCTGACCACATGGTAGGGGTTCTTGTTACAGAAGCTATTAGAAGTCTCGGTGCTCACCTTGTTAACGCTAAGGGAGAAAGATTCATTAATGAGCTTGAGACAAGGGATGTTGTTGCTGCTGCTATGATAAAGGAATGTGAAGAGGGAAGGGGCGTAGAAACACCTTCAGGGAGAATCGGTGTCTGGCTTGATACACCGGTTATAGAGGAAAAACACGGCAAGGGATTTTTAAAAAAGAAATTTCCGGCCCTTTTCAGAATGTTTATGAGAGTTAAGATAAACATTGAAAAACAGCTACTTCTTGTCTATCCGACGCTCCACTACCAGAACGGTGGTATCCTTATAGACGAAAAGGGTGAAACTACCGTTAAAAATCTTTTTGTTGCGGGTGAAGCTGCAGGTGGTATTCACGGGAAGAACCGTTTAATGGGTAACTCTCTCCTTGATATTTTTGTATTTGGAAGAAGGGCCGGACTTGCAGCAGCAAGGCGTAAATATAGCGAACCCGGAAGACAGACACTTTCCCACCTTGAGAGATACTATCAGGAATTAAAGAGTTTAAGGATAACAACAGTCGCAAAAACGCCAAGGATATTTCAGGAATATATCGTCGGGGATTAATCCCCGACGAATTAAAGTTGCGGCAGGTTGTTTATGTTAAGTGCTTTCTCAAGTTTGTATCCGACGGCGTAAAGGGTCTCTTCATCAAAAGCTTTTCCTATAAGTTGAACACCTACAGGAAGGCCTTTACTGTCAAATCCGCACGGCATTGAAAGTCCCGGAAGTCCTGCAAGGTTCAGGGCTATTGTGAATATGTCGGAAAGGTACATTTTGATAGGATCGCCCACCTTTTCGCCTATTTTAAACGCTGTTGTTGGTGAAACAGGGGTAACGATAAAGTTCACCTTTTCAAACGCTTTCTGGAAGTCCTGATATATAAGCGTTCTGACCTTTTGTGCTTTCAGGTAGTAGGCGTCATAATATCCCGCACTGAGAGTGTAGGTTCCTATCATTATCCTTCTTTTAACTTCATTACCGAAACCTTCAGCACGGGTTTTACAATACATATCAACAAGGTCAGTGTAATTTTCTGCTCTGTAAGTGTATCTAACGCCGTCAAATCTACCTAAGTTTGATGAAGCTTCTGCCGGTGCTATTATGTAGTAGGTTTCAACTGCGTAAGAGGTGTGGGGAAGGGATATTTCTTCTATTTCAACACCGAGGCTTTCAAGGTGCTTTACCGCTTCCATTATCCTTTCTTTCACTTCAGGTTCGATACCTTCTATGAAATATTCCCTCGGCAGTCCGGCTTTTAAACCTTTAATGTCATTGTCTAAAGCTTTTGTGTAGTCTGGAACGGGAAGCTTTGCGCTGGTTGCGTCTTTCGCATCTATTCCTGCTATTAGGGATAAGAGGAAAGCATTATCTTCCACGTTCTTTGTTATCGGACCGATCTGGTCAAGTGAAGATGCAAACGCTGTAAGGCCGTACCTTGATACTCTTCCATAGGTGGGTTTCATGCCAACGACACCGCAGAGAGAACAGGGTTGCCTTATGGAACCACCTGTGTCAGAACCAAGTGATGCTATTGCTGAACGGGCAGCTACAGCAGCGGCGGAACCACCAGAAGAACCACCGGGCACCCTCTCTAAATCCCAGGGGTTGTGGGTTACGCCAAAGTAGGATGTTTCTGTTGATGAACCCATTGCAAATTCGTCAAGGTTATTCTTACCTGTGAATATTGCCCCTTTTTCCCTTAATTTTTTGATAACAGTGGCGTCATAGGGGGCAACAAAGTCTTTCAGCATCTTTGAAGCACAGGTCATTTTTTGACCTTCTACATTTATATTATCTTTGATCGATAGTGGAATACCGAAAAGGTCTGGAATTTCGTCTTCAGAAAGTTTCACTAACTCTTCATCCTTTTTCTTTGCTTCTTCGAGAGCTTTCTCGTTAATGGTTATGTAAGCGTTGAGTTTCTCTTCGGTAGCTTCTATTCTTTTGAGGAGTTCTTCCGTTAGTTCTGAAGGTTTAATTTCTTTTTTTGCTATTAAATTTGATAACTCTTTCAAGGATCTATTTATCAGCTCCATTCTTCTCCTCCGTTATTTCTTAACGACTTTTGGAACAATGAAATGCTTTCCGTCTGTTTCAGGGGCATTCATAAACGTTTTTTCGTAAGAGAAACTGATACCAGAAATGTCCTCTCTTAAAACATTTTCTGCTGGAATGATCTGGAATTTTGGATCTATGCTTTCTGTATCAAGTTCGTTGAGTTTTTCAACAAACGTTAAGATATCACTGAGCTGTTCCTGAAACATTTCAACCTCTTCTTCCGTTAGTGATAAACGGGAGAGAAGGGCTATATGTCTTACCTCTTCCTTTGACAGTCTCATCTATCCTTACCCTCCTTTTTTACTAACAGATGTTATTATACATCTAAAAAGCGTTGGTTGCATTTATATTTCATATTGCAGAGTTAACAACATTCTGGCATTTTGGACAGAAGAGATAACTTTTGCGATCAACATCTATTATTGAGTTTGAAAAGCTCATGACGCACTGTCTGTTGGGGCAGTGGGGAAGTCCTAAAAGGTGTCCAATTTCGTGGACAGCCTCTTTTAATGTTCGAAGCTTAAAGAGTTCTTTATCTTCTGGTAAGTTGTAAAAGCTGTTCTTGAGTCGGGCTATAGATATTATAGCCCTTCCTGAAAAAGGTTCTGCTATTCCAAAGACAAAGTTAAGTTCATCTGCAAAAAGATCTTTTTCTGTTATTCCTAAGACGACACCACAGTTTCTGCCATCAGGGAAGGGAAGAGACTTTACGGCCAGTTCTGCATTAAATTGCCGGCGATATATGTCAAAGGAATATTCAGGTATCTGGAAGAATGTTTTTATCCTGGCTTTTCCAAATATCTCCGATAGTTTTTCTTCAAGGTAGTTAAGTAACTCCTTATCAATTTCCTCTTCCGGAACGATGCAGACGTTCATCGCTGACTCCTTAAAAAAGCCATTATTCCTGCGGCTATCTCTTCCATCTTTCTTCTTTTTTCCATATTGGAAGAGTGGCATTCTATTTTTAGATTTCTGTTAAGATGCAACTTCCCTGTAAAAACTTCTTCTTCAAGCCACTTTAAAAAGTCTATCCCGTTACCACCGTCAACACTGTTCATGCCCATGTCGTAATCTAAGTCTAAGACTTCTATTTTTTCTCCATATTTTTTGACAAATGATTTTAGCTGATTGACTGTTCTTATAAGTTTAAAACCTTTTGGGGGAAATCTTATGTCATCGAGGTAAAGTTTCATGTTTCCTCCTGCATGCCTCTTTTTTCCTTTCAAAAAGTTTAGCAGTTGTCTCTTGACTTTTCGAGCTGTAAAGCACATATTACCACCTCCAAGTGGTGCAGGAGGTAAAAGATGAGAGAGATTTTGAAAGGACTACTCGCGTGTGTTGCTGTTGCCATAGTTTCTCTAATATTGGGAAAGCTTTTTCCGTCCCTTGGTGCTGATACGTTTGCAATACTTATCGGTATAGTGGTTGGAAATACGCTTGTGAAAGACAAGTCTTTTCAGCCGGGTATCAAGTTTTCTGAGCAGAAAATACTTGCCCTTGCAATAGCCCTGCTTGGTGTGGGATTGAACCTTCACGCCTTGATAGATATAGGCCTTAAAGGTGCCGTTATGATAGTGATTCTTGTTGCTTTTGTCATTACGGTAAATTACCTGATAGGGAGGCTACTTGGTTTTTCAAGAAACTTTTCTCTTTTAATGGGTACCGGTAATGCTGTTTGTGGTTCGTCTGCCATAGCTGCTGTTGCTCCTGTAATAAAGGCACATGAGGATGAGGTTGGTATCCCCGTGGCTGTTGTTAATCTTATGGGTACCATACTGATGTTCCTCCTCCCTGTTCTCGCAGTGAAAGTGTTTCACTATGATGTTATAAAGAGCGGTGCCCTTATTGGTGGTGGACTGCAGTCTGTTGGACAGGTTGTTGTTGCTGGAACTTTTCTAAGCATAGATGCTGCAAGGTTTGCCATACTTTTTAAAATGGTAAGGATTTTAATGATAGGTGTTCTTGTTGTGCTTTTTTCTTACATCTTTGGAAAAGGGGAAAATTCTAACGCTAAAAAGTTTCCTGTACCTGTGTTTATAATTGGTTTCTTTGCTCTCAGTATTCTTGCATCTTCTGGTTATCTTCCTCGATGGGCTATTGAGTACATTAAAATTGCCGGTGAATATCTGCTTGTTGTAGCAATTACGGCTATTGGTATGAGGGTGAAGTTTTCAGAATTGCTGAAAGAAGGACCAAAAGCCTTGCTTTTTGGAGCGGCTACTTCCATGCTTCAAGTAGCATTTCTCGTGATACTTATTCATATTTTTCTTTGATAGTGTTAAGAACGGTGGTTCAGTTTTGAAGTTTGTATCAAAATTTACAAAAAGTTGTGATTTGATCTTGACAAAGGCTAATTGGGAACTATTATTAATAGTGACAACCCCCTATCCCCCTCCCTCCTCCCCGAGATGAAAGGGCCGCCGCTCAGGCGGCCTTCCTTTTTTGTTCGTTATCCAACTAATATTTTAGCACCCGTTAAGATTGCCTCAGAGAGTGTTCTTATTTCCTCGTCTTTTACAGTTCTCATATCAAGCAGAAGTTTTCCCTTTTTAAGTCTTCCTATTACGGGTGGCTTTCCGCGTCTGAGTAGTTCATAGAAGGCCTCTTCGTTCCTGTCCTTAATGGAAATTTCTACAACGAACGTTGGGAGTGTCTCAAGTGGAAGTGCCCCTCCACCGATTTCTGCTTCTTCCTCGTTGATGGATAGAGAGAAGTTTTCCGGGAGCTTTCCATCTAAGTAGCTGTACAGTTTTTCTGCCCGCCTCTTTATTGATTCAGGTGATTCTGAGATCATCTTCCATACCGG
Organism: Desulfurobacterium sp.; assembly: GCF_027028515.1. Classification (NCBI taxonomy): domain Bacteria; kingdom Pseudomonadati; phylum Aquificota; class Aquificia; order Desulfurobacteriales; family Desulfurobacteriaceae; genus Desulfurobacterium; species Desulfurobacterium sp. The sequence continues at coordinate 31,045 of NZ_JALVIW010000008.1, forward strand.
TATTTTTTCGTACTCTTCGTTTTTGTATAGCTTTAACGTTGCTTCAAGGACAGATAGAGTCATCTTGTCTATCCTTAAGGCTCTGTTGAGGGGGTGTTTTTTTACTTTTTCAATGAATTCTTTCTTACCTATAATAATGCCAGCCTGAGCAGAGCCAAGAAGTTTGTCGCCACTGAAAGAGACAATATCAACGCCGCTTTTTACAACGTCCTGAACGGTCGGTTCATATGAGAGTCCAAAACGCCTTACGTCTATAAAACTTCCACTTCCAAGGTCTTCATATACAGGGATTCCGTGTTTTTTCCCTATCTCTACCAGCTCTTTAGATGTTACGCTTTCTGTGAATCCTAAAATTCTATAGTTGCTTGTGTGAACCTTTAAAAGGAGCCCTGTGTTTTCAGATATTGCTTCTTCGTAATCTTTAAGGTGTGTTTTGTTTGTTGTTCCCACCTCTTTCAATGTTGCACCGCTCTGTTTCATCACATCTGGAATGCGGAAGGAACCTCCTATCTCTATCAACTCTCCCCTTGAAACAACAACCTCTTTTCCAGAGGCCAGTGCAGACAGCACAAGTAAAACAGCAGCTGCGTTGTTGTTTACTACACAAACGTCTTCTGCACCTGTTAATTCTTTCAAAAGGTCTTTAACGTTTTGATACCTGATGCCTCTCTTTCCCGTTTCAAGGTTAAGTTCAAGGTTTGAATATCCAGTTATTATCTCTTTCAGGTGTTCAGCTACCTCTTCACCTATAGGTGCTCTTCCTAAGTTCGTGTGAATTATGACGCCTGTGGCGTTTATAACCTTGCGCAGGTTAAACGTTTCCAGCCGCTCAAGTTCTTCAAGGATAAATTTTCTGATAGTCTCTTCTGTCACTTCAGATATAAGGTTTTGTAAGATTGCTCTCCGTAAGTTATCGAGCCCTTTTCTTACGGCGTCCTTAATCTTTTTGTTGTTACTGTTGGAGAACTGCTTAAGCACTCTATCTACAGAAGGTATCTTTCTCAATAGCTCTTTTCCCATTTTTCGCTTCTCCGTAGGTTTTGTTAAATTATACCTTGTGTTATATTAGCTTCCGAGGAATTATCCTGTTTTGTCTGGAGGAGTGATTATGAGGCTTCTGTTTATTCTGTTCTTTTTTGTTTCCTCTGTTACTGCGTCTGCCGCAACCACGATGTACAGTGCAAAAATTCTATATGATAGAGTAACGGTTAAATTCTATCCTGATGGCAGAAAAAAGTGGATAGAGGAAAGTGCTGTAAAAATTCTCAATAGACAGGGTGTAAGTAAATTTGGGGAAGTAACGATTCCCTTTTCGACAGAGCATCAGAAATTGAAAATTCTCTATGCATACACAGAACTTCCAGACGGAAAAAAGGTGAAACCTTCCAAAGACGCTTTTAACATTGTTTATCCGCCATTTCAATCTTTTGCACCTATCTATTCCGATCTAAAGTATCAGACAATATCCATGCCTGCAGTTAAACCGGGAGCAGTTATAAAGTATGCCTTTGAGCTTGATACGGTTAAACCTTACATGGAGGGGGAGTTCTGGACAGAGGATTTCTTGCAAACGGTTTATCCTGCTGATGAAGTTTTTTTTAAGGTTTATATTCCTGCTGGTAAAGAGGTGAAATGCAGGAAGTATAATCTCCATTCAAAATTTTCAGTAACCCGAGAAGGAAACTATTCTGTCTATTCTTTAGATTTAAAAGATGTGCCTCCCATTCAGAAAGAGCCATCAATGCCACCAATTGAGGAGTTTTTAAAGAAAGTTGCCTTTACGTCTATAAAATCCTGGAATAAGGTTGCAGAGTGGTATTCCGGGCTTGCGCTTAACGCCACAATCCCTGATGATTTTGTTAAAAAGGTTACATTAGGGATAGTTAAAGATAAAAATAATACGGAAGAAAAAATAAGGGCAATTTATAATTTTGTTTCGCAAAACATAAGATATGTCGGACTTGAGTTTGGTATTAACGGTTATAAACCTCATACTGCATCTTCTATTTTGAAAAATAGATACGGTGATTGTAAAGATCACGCTACGCTTCTCATCGCCATGCTCAGGGTTATTGGCGTAAAAGGATATCCCGTTTTGATTCCAACGTCAGATATTGCCAATATGGATATTTCTATGCCTATGCCGACGGCGTTTAATCACGAAATTGCTGCTATTAGATGGCACGGTAAATGGTTGTTTCTTGACACTACCAGTGATAACGTTCCCTTTGGTGAGCTTCCCGTTATGGATCAGGGGAGAAAGGTATTAATAGTAGATCTTGAAAATGGGAAAGCAATTCTTTCGGAAACACCTATTTTTCCGTCATCTTCAAATGTTGAAGGTTTTTCGGGTAACTTTAAAATGGATGAAAATGGTGCTCTACAGGGAAATATGAAATTTTACTATTCAGGTGTTTATGCCCATAGGGAAAGGGCGGTTTTGCTTTCCATGGAAAATCAAAGGCAAATAGAAAGATTTTTAGAAAATAACGCTGTTTCCGTTATTCCCGGATTTGATGTAGATAATTACACTATTTCAGATTACAAAGATATTAACAGGAAGAAGATTTACTATTCTGTTAATGGTAAGGCGTCTATTTTTGCAACGAAAACGAAACATTTGATGCTTTTTCATGTTCCGGCTCCCTGTTATTTAAAACTTATTGGTCTTGTGGCACCTAAAAAGAGGAAATATCCTTACGTTATAGGTTATAAGATGATGAAGCGTTCTTCTGTAAGTATTGCCATTCCGTCGGGCTACACTCTTTTTTTCTTACCCGAGAACTTCAACTATTCTTCTGATATAGGTTCAATATCTGTTTGGTGGAGTAGTAAAGAAAATGGTAAAATAAGGTTTAATATGGAAATGGTACTTAAAAAAGATAAAATTTCACCAGAGGATTATAAAGAATTGAAGAAACTTTTTAATCTCACGGTGAAGACGCTACAGAATCAAGTAATAATTCTCGGGAAGGAAAGTAAAAGATGAAAGTGGTGGGAATAGATACATCGTGTGATGATACGGCTGTTGCTGTTTATGATGCTGAAGAAAACAGAATCCTGTCGAATGTTGTTTCATCTCAGTATGAAGCTCACAGGGTTTACGGTGGCGTTGTTCCTGAAATTGCCGCCAGGGAACATCTTAAAAACATAGACATTATTTTTAACGAAGCTCTTGAGAGAGCAGGAATAGGTGTTGCAGATATAGATCTTGTTGCTGTAACTTATACCCCTGGACTTTTACCCGCTCTACTTGTTGGCTTGACGTTTGGAAAAGGTGTAGCCTTCGCGGAGTATATTCCTTTTAAAGGTGTTCATCACATAGAGGCACACATGTTTTCCCCTTTTATAGAGAAAGAGCCTGAATTTCCATTTTTGTCTCTTGTTGTAAGTGGTGGACATACAATGATCTCTCTCGTTCGTTCCCTTGGGAACTACAAACTTTTAGGGAAAACGCTTGATGATGCTATTGGAGAGGCCTTTGACAAGGTTGCAAAGATGCTTGGATTAGGATATCCAGGAGGACCTGTTATAGATAAGATTTTTCAGAATTACAGGGAAAGTTATCTTGTCCTTCCCAGGCCTCAGGCACGGGGCGTTAATATGAGTTTTAGCGGTTTAAAGACGGCTGTAAGGCGGTTGATAGAGGGGGGGTATTCAAAGGAGATGATAGCTGCTTCTTTTCAGAAGACTGCTATAGATTACGTCATTGGAAAGTTGAGAAAGGCGGTTAGAGAGACAGGAATAAGAAGGATATCCGTTTCAGGAGGTGTTTCTGCAAACAGTTATTTAAGAAAAAGGTTAAAAGAGCTTGAATATAGCGAGAGAGTTAAAGTTTTTTTGCCGGAAATGCAGTTTACTTCGGATAACGGTGCGATGATAGCGTATGTTGGATACTTGAGATTTAGGAAAGCAGAAGGTATAGGGGATCCTTTTACACTTAACGCCTATCCATCTCTTCCAATAACAGGGGTTTGATTTTATGTTTGAGCGGTACATCGTAACACCGGACAGGCCTTTTGATTTAAATGGTATTGATTCAGGTTTTACAGAAGGTTTTAAGAGTAAAAAAGAAGTTGAAGAAGAGTTTCAGAAACTAAAAAAAGGCTCTGTGAGCTTCAGGATGTTCTCTATGCGGAAGGGAAGCGAAAGATTTTGATTGTTTTGCAGGGCATGGATACCGCTGGTAAGGACGGGACGATAAAGCATGTTTTTAAAGAGGTTCACCTTCAGGGAATAAAGGTCGTAAGCTTTAAGAAACCTACTGAAGAAGAGCTTTCTCACGATTTCCTCTGGCGCGTTCATAAGCACACTCCAGGGAAGGGTGAAATTGTAATATTTAACCGAAGCCACTATGAAGATGTTTTGATTGTGAGGATTCATCACCTTGTTCCTGAAAAGCTTTGGATGAAGCGGTATGAGCATATAAGAAATTTTGAAAAGATGCTGTTTGATGAAGGAACAACGATTTTAAAGTTTTACCTTCACATAAGCAAAGAAGAGCAGAAAAAGAGGTTACTTGAGAGGCTTAATAACCCTAAAAAGAGATGGAAACTTCACGCTGAAGATGTGAAAGAGAGAAGGCACTGGGATGAGTACATTAAGGCTTACAATGATGCCATTTTTGAGACGAGTACTATATACGCGCCGTGGTTTATTATTCCTTCGGACAAAAAGTGGTTTAGGAACTACCTTGTTGCTAGGATAATAGTTAAAAAGCTTGAATCCCTCAACATGAAGTATCCAGAACCAGAAAAGGGTATAAAAAACCTTAAAATAGAATAACTTTAGAGCCCTATTTTTATAAGCAAGGCATTCCCCGATATTTCAATGGATTTGACCTGCTTTCTGTACCTGAGATTAACCCTGTATATGGGTATCTTTCTAAAAGTAGATTGGATAACATCATTTATAATATTTTTTAGGGTCGGCATTTTATTTGATATTACCATTTTGCCGTTTATTGAAAGTTCTTCTATTGATGGTTCTACCAGATAAATTTTTCCTGTTGTAGGTTCGTACTTTACATTACCAGATATGTAAGCACTACCGGATATAGATAAAAATGGAGGCATTTTTACCTTAACGGTTATGCCGGTATAAATTTTTCCGTTTTCTATGTTTACCATTGGTTCTTCCAGTCTAACAACGAAAGAATCGGTTTCCCTTGTTATAGGAAAGCTCTTTCTGAGCTGAGTCTCTATTTTTTCTGGAGTAACTTTAATCGTGTAACCAAGTTTTGGCATTTCCGGGATACATGAAAATAGAGAAAAGAAGCTAAAAATAATAAATAAAGCAAACTTTTTCACGATTTTACCCATAACAGATTATATTTTAATTATATCAATTTTTGAGAAATCATAGATTCTACTCCACCTCAATTATTCTTTTTTCATCAACGTAGAGCAACTTCATTGAAGAAACTTTCTTTCCTGCCGCTTCGAGGATCTTTTTGTAAAAATATAACTGTTCTCTGTAGTGCTGAAAGAGGGATTCTTTAAAGAAACCGGTTTTTATATCCCAGATTTCAATGCCGTTTTCAGTTTCTAAGAGTATGTCTATCCTTCCTGAATAGAACGTATAGTCTGCGTAGTGTTTAACGTCAACTTCTGCTTTACCGTTTTGTAGTTGAGGGAACTTTTCGTTGAGGAAGTCGTAAATCGCTTCAAGTTTTTCTTTTAAAGATAGCGGCGGTTTTATGAGGTGTGAAATGGCAAAGTTTATCGCTTTTTCTTTTGGTGCTTTTTTTACTAAGGCTTCACACAGCAGGTGTACGACCGTTCCGTATTCGGCCGGTGACATGCCTTCAGGTGCGGCGCTTTTTGTTTCTGTTTCTTCTGCGGACAGGATCTCTGTATTGTTACTACTCGGATATATGACTTTTACCGTTTTGACTTCCCTTTCAGGGATTACGGAAAATAGAGGCTCTTCTTCAGGCAGCTTTTCCGGCTCAGGCGGTCCTGTTATTTTATATTTTTCAACGATAGGAATTAAATGGTCAAGGTTTTTCCCGTAGGGAAACTGTCTGTTCCTTTTTTTTCAACTTTATACCTAAAATAAGTCTCTCCACAGCTCGCGTCATTGAAACATAGACCAGGTTTTTTGACTCCAGTTCGTCAAGATATTCATCAACTTTTTTTAGCATGAAGAAAAATGGGCTTGCTTCAAATTCGTCTTTCGGGGTAATTTTTCCCTTTTTTTCATAGAAGAGTTTTATCCCAAAACCGGTACTTGTAAAGCGGAATGTATGATTTGAAGGGGGTCTTTTCCATGGAAGGAGAATAACGTCGTCAAATTGGAGACCTTTTGAACCGTGTATTGTCATTAAGAAGTAACCACTTTCTCCTTCTTGTGAAATATTAATATTGTTATTCCTTGAATTTTTGAGCTCTTCTACAAAATCAACCATAGAATCAAAGGGAACAGCATTTTCCATCTCAAAGTTTGCTATCTCTTTGATGAGTTCAAGAACACTAAAATAAGATTCTCTGTCAAGAACAGAAAGCATGTCTATAAAACCTGTGGTTTCAAGGAGCCTGTTTATTAAAATAGCGTGCAGTTCTTTATCCTTCTGATTTCTCACTTCTTCCACTTTGTTGAGCAGTTCTTTTATGTGTATGTCCTTTTCTCCGCAGCCTATAGTGCCGTCTTTTATGAAGGATAGAGCCTCATAGTGGTTTAGTCCACAGAATCTTGAGGATAAGAAGAAGAAAGATTTTAAGTCTTCCCTGTCTTTCAGCCATTTTAGAAGGTGAAGAACTTCTTCTATACCTGTTGTTGAGAAGGGATTTGAGCCTATGACGGAAAATACTATACCTTTCTCTCTTAAAATCTTTTCAAAAACGGCAAGGCTGCTTCGACTTCTTCCTATTACGGCGATTTTCTTTTTCCTTGAGCGATCTATAGTTAATCTTAAGACCTTTTCTGCAAACTCTTCGTCTTTTTCAAACTCTACAGCTAAAATTTCACCACCTTGGATCTTACCTTCAAAAGGGTAAAAAGAGAGTTCTACTCCCAATTTTTTCTCACTTTTGTTGTAGATGCTGTCAAAAACATCGTTGAAAAACAGCAACAGGTTTTTCCCTGAACGGAAGTTTTCGGTTAGAAAGCATCGATTTTTAACATATTTTGAAGCTTCGTTCCATATTGATACATCGGCGGAACGGAAACGGTATATTGACTGTTTTGGATCGCCAACAATGAAGATGGTTGGCGGCGAGGTGGTTTCCTTTAAAAGTTTTAAAATTTTCCATTGGAAGGGATCTGTATCCTGAAATTCATCGACGATTATGTACTTGAAAAGAGAGGCAACTTCTTCTCTGGCGTTATCATTTTCTACAAGCATTTTGTATGTTAACTCTAAAAGGTCGTTGTAGCCGACTTTTTTCTTCTCTTTCTTGATATGTTCATATGCCTGATAGCATCTTATCAGGATAGAAAGGACATCTTCAACAAGATTTTTTTCAATCTTATATTTTTGGGATATCTCTTTCGTTATTGGAAAGTCCCCAGTTTGTAGTTTAAAGAAAAGTTTCTCTACCCTTTTAAACATGCTTTCTGCAGAGAAATTTTCCTGAAAAACTGCATATCGAGTTCTATGTTTTATCGTTTCTTTGATGAAATTTATTAGTGTGTTAAGACCGGCTATATAATCTGAGGATATCCTTTTTATAATTTTTCTTAAAAACTCTGGATCTGTTTCAACTATTATAGAAAATATCGATTCTTCTAATAGATTTTCAGCTTCTATTTCTGTCAACATTTCACAGTCTATATCAAAGTAACCATAGCGGAATCCAAAACGTTTGAGGATGTCGTAACAAAAAGCATGAATTGTGCTTATTGGGGCAGAAGGCAGAAATAGTATTGCCTGTTTAAATTGCTTTTTTCCTTTTTTTACCTCTTCGTAGATTCTATTTTTTACTCTTTCCTTAAGTTCACCTGCTGCAGCTTCTGTAAATGTTATAAGAACTATCTCATCAACCTTGTATCCAGCCTCTATAAGAGAAATCACTTTTTCAACGATAAGTCGTGTTTTCCCCGTCCCGGCGTTAGCTTCAACTATTGTGTCACCCTTAGCAGAGAGAGCTTCAATCTTGTCTTTAGACAGCATTTTACATACCATTCCTGTAAGAAAGGTGTTTTTCAAAGGTATTTTTTATCCTCTTTATATTACCAATTTTACACGATGAAACAGAATAAAATGAAGTTTTTAAAAGAAGTTGTGCCTCTTTTGTTAATTTTCTGTTCCATGGAATAGAAGTGTTTTTGATGCACTCTTCGCATACGACCCCACCATTTTCTATTGAAAATCCCCTTATGTTTTTAGAATTGCAGATTACACATTTGTCAAGAACTGGAAAAAGTCCTTCAAAGTATGTGAGTTTTATTAAAAACATTGTCAGAGCCAACAGAAAGTTCTTTTTTATATTCATGTAGAAGCTTATAAGATTAAATATTCTTTTATCAGGGACACTTCCTGTGAAATTGATAACATACTTTGCAATGGCATTCAGGTATTTATATCTTGGCAGGTTTTCTGGAAAGTTGTGTTTTAAAAGTTTTGCATCGATGATTTCTATTTTTTCCCCTGTTATTTTTAGAGTAAATTGAGATATTGAGAAAGATTCTGTGCTCAAAGGAAAGTTTTTAAGTTCAACTTTTGTCAATGCATTGATTTTTCCCATTTTTTCTGTGTAAATTGACAGGTGAAGCAACCTGTCAGACAGTTTCTCTTTTCTAAGAACAATACCGCTAGTTTTCATCATAGTGTAGATTATAGGGAAATTTTTCTGAAAAGCTACCTGTCTGGCGGGCAACTTCCGCCGAATTTATTTACTATATCCTCTATCTTATCTATGGGAACAGGTTTTGAAAAGAAGTAACCCTGTCCGTTATCTATGTTTAATTCTTCTAAGATTTTAACAATTTCTCTATTTTCCACATATTCTGCAATGGTTTTCAGTCGAAAAACTTTTGCCATGAAAGATATGAGGGAAACAATTCTGGATAAATTTTCGTCATAAGCTATGTTTTTAACGAGAGAGCCATCGATTTTTATAGCTGAAACCATTCCTCTTTTGACAAGTTCAGACACAAGTTTAAACGAAGAATATCCACTTCCGAAATCATCTATGGCAATCAGAAAATTAAATTCGCGGGAAGCCATTTCTAAAATTTTAAAATTTTCAAATAGAACCTGCTCGGTTATTTCGATATTTACTTTTACATTTGATTCAGCCAGAAGATTTATTGTTTTCCGTAATTCGTTTCGGTAGAGTGCAGAACCTAAAGCCCTGTGAGACACATTTATGTAAACGGGGTATCTAAACTTTCCGAGTATTTCTCTATATTCTCTGAGCTTATCAAGAACTTTAAGATCACATTCAACGCTCAGATTGTTTTCGTACAGTTCATTTACAAAGTATCCCGCTGGAATAATTTTCCCTCCGTCTCTCACTCTCATAAGGGCTTCGAAATGTTCAAGCTTCCCTGATAGCAGGTTTACTATCGGCTGGAAAAATATGTCTATTTTATTTTCATGGAGACTTTTTACAATTAATTTAAGTTTTTGGCGCTTTTTGATGATAATTTTTTCGATACCGCTGATACTATTGAGAGCAACTTTCTTTTCGTTTGTGAAAGATAGTCTGTTTTTCATAAGAAGTAGAACTGATATTAGATCAGAGACGGTGCTGAATTCTTCCTTCTTTAGAAATACTGAAATCAATATTGTGCTTATTGGGATTTTATCCTCCAGCATTTCTATCTCAAAATCGGTAAGCATATTTAGAATTTTCTTTTCAATTTTTCTTATTTCTTCTTTGGCAAAGCCGTTTTTGAATACTGTTACTATGTTGCCATCAGATATTGCAAAGGATTCGGCGCCAAATATGCTGAGAAATTTTTTAATTTTTGATTCCAGCCTTCCTGAGATAATGATAGCTGTTTCTATACCGTATATTTTGACTATTTCGTCAAAATTAGATATTGAAATAAGGGTAATAAAAGTTCTATCACTCTTTGCCACTTCACCAATTAAAGAGGAGGCGAATTCTTTTATGCTTTTTATTTTTTCTCTTCCGAACTCTTTTATTATTTCAGTAACTTCTGTGAAGATTTCAACTATGAATCCATTTTCCCTGAAACATTCTATGAGGTAATCTCTATCTTTGTCATGCACTTTTATCGTTCTGAGGACCGTACAGGAATCTCTGTGCTCTTTCATTAGAAGTTTTACAGGACATATTAATCTTTTTTCCTCGAAGCAGGAATGATTTGAGCCAAATATCAGATTGTAGCAGTGTTTTGCTTTTTTGAGTTGGTTCTTATTGAATAATGATTTTAGGGCAGAATTGCAGTAGGCTATCTCTCCATCATTTTTTAGTATTAATACGGGCTTTTTTAATTTTTCCCACACAGAGAAAAGGCCTTTTTCCATTTTCCCCTCGGTCATTAAGTTTTAGTTTATTATACAAAAGATGATAAAAGAAATTATATTTTTAATAATCGTATTTGCTGTGGTTTTATACTGGTATTGTCATAAAAGAACACTAATTTTCAAATAGAGCGATGTTTTTGAAATTAATGGTTTATGTATAATTTGTTGAATTTCAACGTTAAGGAGACAAAAATGGTTTATACCGTTCATGGATGGTCGTTTGACGGGAACATCTGGTTAAATACACCTTTTTCGAACGGCATTCATTTCGAACTTCCAGGACATGGAGATTCAGATTTTGAAATTACTGACATCTTTGAACTGGCTAAAATTTTAGGTGAACGGATGCATAAAGGTTCTATTTTGGTTGGATGGTCAATAGGTGCTTCCATTGCTACGCTGATAGCTGCCTTTTTTCCAGGAAAAATAGAAAGGTTAATTCTCTATTCACCAACTCCGTTATTTTGCGGTCTCTCTCAACCACAGGTTGTCTGTGTACGGTTTCTAAAACGTTTAAGAAGAGATTTCGAAGGTACTGTTAACTGGTTCAGAAAAGAGTGTGGTTTTAAGGGTGATTATCCGTTGCCTGAAAGGGAAAAAGCAGTCGCCGTGCTTGAAAGTTATATGAAGGCAGATCTGAGGGCAATTCTTCCTGATTTATCTGTTAAAACGGAGATAGTTGTAGGTTTGAAAGATGAGATAACGAAACCTGAAGGTGCTTTTAGCTTTTTTTCTCTTCTTCCTTCATCTAATCTTGAAATTCATCCATTAAAACCTCACTTTTTCTTTTAAAGTATAAATTTTTTTTTGAAACTTTTGCACTGGAGCAGAAATGAAAAAAGTTGCTTTTTACACGTTAGGTTGTAAGATGAACTTTCACGAAACCGCTTTTATGGAGGAAGCTTTCAGAAAGGCAGGCTATACGATTGTTTCCTTTAATGATGTTGCTGATATCTATGTGATAAATACCTGCACCGTTACCGTATCTGCCGATGCGAAGTCGAGGAAGGCTATTAGAAAGGCTAAGAATAGAAATCCTGAAGCAACGGTAGTCGTTACCGGTTGTTACAGTGAAGTTTATCCGGAAGCTGTTGCCAAGATGAGGGAGGTTGACATAGTTACGGGAAATGTTGAGAAATTTAACTTAATTGGCATAGTTGAAAGAGGTGAAAAGGGTGTTTTTGTAAGGGGTGTATGGAACGTTAATAAATTTCAACCATTAATGAACCTTGATTACGGTAGGAAAAGCCGTGCTTTTCTCAAGATTCAGCAGGGTTGTGAATCGTTCTGTTCTTACTGCATAATTCCTAAAGCCCGTGGAAGGATGCTCAGTGAAAGACCTGAAAAAGTCATTGATCACGTGAAGATGCTAACAGATGCTGGATATTCAGAGATAGTTTTGACAGGTACGCATCTTGGAGCTTACGGGAGAGAGCTTGGCGATGTAACGCTTGCTGATCTTCTCGAAAAGCTTGTCCAGATTCCCGGTGACTTCTGGATAAGGTTGAGTTCTATAGAACCTCAGGAATTTTCGGATAAGCTTTTGGAGGTTCTTACAGGTAGCGACAAGGTGGCTCCTCACTTTCACATTCCACTTCAGAGTGGAAGTGACAGGATTTTAGAGAAAATGGGTAGAAAGTACACGACTTCTTACTACGGAGCGTTGATTGAGAAGTTAGTTAATCTTAAAAGGGATGTCTGTATTGGAACGGATGTTATGGTCGGTTTTCCAGGTGAAACAGAAGAAGACTTCCAGAATATGAAAAAGTTTATAGAAGACCTACCTTTTGGGTATCTTCACGTTTTTTCTTACTCGCCAAGGGAGGGAACGAAGGCAGCTCTTATGAAGAATGATGTTTCACCAGTTGAGAAAAAGAGGCGATCAAAGGAGCTTATAGCTTTAAGTGAAGAGAAAAGTTTGCAGTTTCGCAAAAGTTTTGTAGGAAAAAAGTTAAGGGCCGTTTCTCTAAACAGGTCTGATAAAAATGTTGTTCTTACGGGGAATTACATTCAGATAGAGGTTGACAGAAGGCCATTTTCTAAGTTTGTTGATGTGGTGCTTGAAGATGTTGGAAGAAAAAGAGAGGATAACATTGGCGTTATTGCGTAACCTTTTTTTCTTTTCCTCTTAACATTCCGCATGCGGCTGATATATCCTGACCTCTTGAATCTCTTATAAATGTGGCGATTCCTCTGTCCCACAGTACTTTCTGAAAGGCTTCAATCTTTTCCCTTGGTGGTGTTTTAAATGGTGAGCCCGGGTACGGGTTGAAAGGAATGAGGTTTATCTTGACGGGGATTCCTCTAACAAGGTTTGCAAGCCTTTCAGCATCTTTTAAAGAGTCGTTTACACCTTCAAGCATCAGGTATTCGATCATTATTCTTCTAACGTTATCGGCAGGATACTTCCTCAGTTCTTTCATTATCTCTTTTGTAGAATACTTCTTGTTCAACGGTATTAGGTTTTCTCTTGTCTTTTCGTCTGTTGCATGGAGGGAGAGGGCAAGTTTAACTTTTGGAAGCTCTTTTGCCATTTTTCTTATTCCCGGAATAATTCCGCAGGTTGAAACGGTTATTTTTCTCGTTGAAAGGCCAACCATTCTGTCGTCTGTGAGTATTTGAATACTCTTTCTCACATTTTCAAAGTTAAGTAGCGGTTCCCCCATTCCCATGAAAACCACGTTAGATATGCGGTTTTCTATCCCGATGTCTCTTTGAACAGAAATATACTGATCGACAATTTCTGAAGCGGTAAGATTCCTTGTGAAACCATCCTTTGCGGTGAAGCAGAACTTACATCCTATTGGACAGCCCACCTGTGTGGATACACATATAGTATTCCAGTCTCTCTCAGGAATGAAAACCGTTTCAATGCGGTTGCCGTCTTTTAATTCAAAAAGGTATTTTATCGTTCCATCCTTTGAAACTTCTTTGTTGACAATTTTAAGGTTGTAAATTTCTGCCTTTTCTTTTAGAAGCTCTCTTCCTTCTTTTGATATATCAGTCATTTCGTCAAATGAGGTTGCGAGCTTTTTGTAAAGCCACCTTGCTATTTGAGATGCTCTATACTTTTTAAATTCAATTGAAAGGACAAACTCTTGAAGTTCAGGGAAGGTAAGGGATTTAATGTCGGTCACTCTCTTTCTCCCTGTATTCCTGGTGTATTTTGTATGTTTTGTAAAGTCCCCAGGCGGTGGATGTGAAGAGAGCAAAGCCTATAATAACGGTAAGACCAAGGCTTATCCAGGCCATTTAAGACTCCTGATTTCGTTTAAACAGGAATGTATTCCGGCTTAAAAGTAGTGTCAACCTTGTTGAGAAGTTGACTTTGGAAGCTTTTATTTTTTATACTTAACGAATAGTGAATCACGGTTCAATGGAGAGGGATATGAAATTGAAAAGATTTGTGCCGTTTCTGATTTTGATGGTTGTTTTTACAGTGTCATGTTCTCCTTTTCAGAAGGCAGAAAAGAATGTTTACGTTAGCGGTAGGATAGAAGGAGATGAGATAGACGTTGGAACAAAAGTACCCGGAAGGGTGGCAAGGGTTTTTGTTCATGAAGGTGATGATGTTGAGAAGGGTGAGACGCTTGCGGTTCTTGATTCTAAAGCTGTTCTTGCAAAGGTTGCCCAGGCTGAGGCTGCTCTAAAAGCTGCAGAAAAGGCAGCTCAGGCAAAAGAGGAAGAGGTAAAGGTTTACAAAAAACGTCTTAACGCCCTTATCGATAAGAGGAAATCTCTGAAAAAACAGTTGGATTTCCAGCTTAAAATAGCCCGGGAAAAGAAAGATATTGCAGTCAGAGATGTTTCTTTAGCTGAAGAGGCGTTGAAGAAGGCTAAGGCTGTTTATGAGAGGGCTAAAGCTGATTATGAAAGGTTCAAAAAACTCTATGAGAAGAAAATAATTCCCCGTTCTGGGTTTGATAAGGCTGAGATGGCTTTTAAGGTTTCTATGGCAGATTTTGAGAGTGCAAAAGAAAACCTTGCAAAGGCTGAAAAGGCTGTAAAGATAGCTCAAGCCGGTATTGAAATTGTGAAGAGCAAGTATAACGATATCTCTTCTCTTGAAAATGAGATTAAAGCACTTGAAGCTACTGTGAGAGCGAAGGAAAAGGAATATCTTGCCTTTCTTGATAGGGTGAATCAGGCAGAAGCAGTTGTTGAGGAGGCAAAAGCCCACCTATCTGATACTGTGATAAAAGCGCCTGTTAATGGAACTGTCACTGTAAAGTACGTTAACGTTGGTGAAGTTGTTCCTGCAGGATTTCGTCTTTTTTCAATAGTCAACATGGATGAACTTTACCTTAAAGGTTTTATTCCCGAAAAACAGGTTGGACTTATACACCTGAAACAGCCAGCTTATGTTGAGGTTGATGCTTACCCGAACAGAAAGTTTCCTGCGTATGTAAGTTACGTTGCGCAGAAAGCGGAATTCACACCTAAAGAGGTCCAGACAAAAGAAGAAAGGGTAAAGGAAGTGTTTGGTGTTAAGCTTAAACTGAAGTCAAATCCAGGCCATGTTCTAAAGCCCGGTATGCCTGCTGACGGATACATAGAGATTGAACGATGAATGTTGTTGAAGTTAAGGATTTAAAGAAGACCTACAATAAGGGAAAGACTTTAGCTGTTGATGGTATCTCTTTCACAGTTAGAAAACAGGATATTTACATATTTGTTGGTCCTGACGGTGCCGGCAAATCTTCAACGCTGAAAGTTATTGCCGGTGTTCTTGAGTATGATGAAGGTGAAGTCAGGCTGTTTGGCAGGGATATAAAAAGGGAAAGTGTTGTTGAAAGGTTAAAAGATAAAATAGCTTTTATGCCTCAAGGCTTAGGATTAAACCTTTACCACACTCTATCTGTTGAGGAAAACATAGACTTTTTTGCTGACCTTCACGATATTCCAGAAGATGTCAGGGAAAAGCGAAAGGAGCTTCTCTTAAAGACGACAGGACTTTTACCATTTAAAGATAGGGAAGCTGGAAAGCTGTCAGGTGGTATGATGCAGAAACTTGGAATCTGTTGCAGCCTTATTCACACGCCGGAAATTATCATCCTTGATGAACCAACAACCGGTGTTGACCCTGTCTCAAGACGGGAACTGTGGAAACTTATCTACAACTTTGTGAAAAACGAGGGGATAACCGCCGTAATTTCCACGTCTTACCTTGATGAGGCAGAAAGGAGCACTGTTCTTTCCATAATGAAAAGCGGAAAGATTATTGCCACTGCCACGCCGGAGGCATTGTTTGAAGAGCGGTTGACCGTTTTTGAGGCTGAAGGGAAGGAAGTTGAGAAGGCTTATGAAGTTGCCTGGAAGTTTTACAAGGTTCCGCGACTTAAAGGAAACGTTTTAAGGTTCGTTGCTGAAAGAGACCCTGTGGAGTTGGAGGGGCTGGATGTTACGGTAAAGCAGGTTGAACCGAGTGTTGAAGATGTTTTCCTTTTGAAAACAGGCCTTAAAAGGGTTAGTCTTAAACCGTTTTTTTCAGTTGATTTTCCCGTTCCGGAAGATGCTATAGTTGTTGAAAATGTAGTTAAAAAGTTCGGTAGTTTTACGGCTGTTGATAACGTCTCTTTTACGGTAAAAAGGGGTGAAATATTTGGATTGTTAGGACCTAATGGAGCAGGAAAAACGACGCTTATAAAAGTCATGACGGGGCTTTACAATCCCACTTCTGGTGTCTGTGAAATAGCCGGAATGAAGGGAGAGAGGATAAAATCGGTGATAGGATATATGTCTCAGAAATTTTCCCTTTATGCCGATTTAACCGTTTATGAGAACCTCTTTTTGTGGGGGAAGATATACAATCTTTCAACGGATGTTTTGAAAAAGAGAATAGAAGAGTCTCTTTTTCTTGTAGGACTTGAAAAGTACAGGGATACGATTGTGGAAGATCTTCCTTTGGGAATAAAGCAACGTTTGGCACTCATGTGTGCGGTGATTCATGGCCCTGCAGTTCTCTTTCTTGATGAACCAACATCAGGTGTAGATCCGGCAGAGAGAGATGCCTTCTGGCAAATAATACGCTTCCTTGCCAGAGAGATAGGCGTTACGATAATAGTTACAACTCACTATATGGATGAAGCTGAGTATTGTGACAGGATTCTTCTCATGAACAGAGGAAAAACGATTGCCTTTGGCACGCCTTCGGAACTTAAAAAGGAGACGCTTAAGAAGGTAGGGAAGCTTTACGAGATAAGGACGGAAAATCCTTTCATTGACGTTGATAAGCTGGTGAGCAGTGGTTTTAACGCAGTCCTTTATGGAAGAAGGATTCGGATATATTCCAGAGTATCTATATCTGCTGGAGACTTAGAGCGTGCCGGTGTTAAAGTTTTGCATATAAAAGAGGCGCCGATTTCAATGGAAGATGTGTTTGTCTATGCTGTGAGGAAGCATGAATCTGAGAAAAGTTAAAACAATTGTTGTTAAAGAATTTAAAGAGATGATAAAAGATAAAATAGGGGCACTTGTTATTTTTGTTGTGCCCATTTCGATGATGTTGATTTTCGGTTACGGAATGAGGCTTGATGTTGACAAGATTCCTTTTGTAGTTGTTGATTATGACCACTCTCAGTTGAGCAGAGAGCTTGTTTATAAACTTTCAGCCACGAAAGAGTACTTTCATTTTATCGGTGAAGTGAGTTCGGAGAAAGAGATAGACAGGTTAATACTTAACAACAGGGCGCGGTTCGGGATTGTTATTCCTCCGGATTTTGAGAAAGATATAAAAAGTGGCAAGAATAAAAAGGTTTTCATCATTGTTGATGGTACGTTTCCCTACAGGGGTGAAATGGCAAAAAGTTATGTCGTTGCCGTTATTAACCAGATGAACCTTGATAGAATATCAAAACTTACAGGTGCTGCCCTTCCTCTAAAACTGAAAATTCGCTACTGGTTTAATGAAAATTTGAAGCAGGAATATCTGATGGCTTCCGGGACAATGGCAGTTATTCTATTTATGTCACCTGCCGTTATGGCTTCCCTCCTTATAGCAAAGGAGAAAGAGAAGGGTTCAATCTACAACATTTATACCTCTTCAATAACGAAAGTGGAATTTCTGTTGGGAAAGCAGCTTTATACGGTGATAGTTTCCTCTGTAAACTTTTTAATAATCTTTCTCATGACACTTCTTGTTTTTAAGGTTCCTTTTAAAGGGAATCTTTTATTTTTTGTTTTAGCATCCGTTCTCTTCATGTTTGTTTCAACTGCTTTTGGCCTTTTACTTTCTACGTTTTTAAACACCCAGGTTTCTGCTTTTGTAGGTTCTATAATACTCACTGTCGTCCCTTCTATTCTGTACTCTGGTTATCTAACACCAATAAGTGCAATGAACAAGAACGGTCTTTTTATGGTTCATATTATTCCTACTTATTATTACATGAAAATTTTAAAGTCGTGTTTTTTCAAAAATGCAGGAATTGTTCCTCTTCTTCCGCACGTTGCAGCGCTTGCTGGATTTTACATTCTTTTCTTTGCGCTTAATGTTAAGTTTTTCAGTAAGAGGGAAAAATGAAAGAATTTTTTGGCAGATTTTCAACGCTTATCTATAAAGAACTTCTTCAGTTTGTTAGGAGTAAAGGGCTTGTTATCTTTGCGATTTATGCTTTTACACTTGATATCTACTTTGCTGCTACCGGTATAAGTCTTACTCTAAGGAATGCAAAATTTTTTGTTCAGGATTACGATATGACGCCTGTCTCAAGAGAGTACGTTTACAGGTTTCATAAACCTTATTTCAACTTTCAGGGATACGTGCTTGGTGACAGGCAACTTGAAGATAAACTGTTAGAAGATAAAGCAATTGCAGTTATTAAAATTCCTGACCATTTTGAGAGGGACTTTAAAGAGGGAAAGGCGGAGATAGGAATGATAATCAATGGTGCTGAGATAGTTGCAAGTTATCTTTTTTCAGCGTATGCAGCACAGATTACCTACAACTTTATACTTGACCATTTCCCATTTAGGAAAGGATTGGGCCTTATAGAGCCAGATTCAAGGCTCTACTTTAATCAGAATGCTTCAAGTAAAGACTTTATGGGAATCTCTGAGCTTTTGACAGTTGTTACGCTCTTTCTGCTTATCCTTCCATCTTCAGCAATAATAAGAGAGAAGGAGCGGGGTAACATAGAAATGCTCATAGTTTCGCCTGTTCACAACTACACTTTCATGCTTGCAAAAGTTGTTGCTATGTCAGTAGTTATTCTTTTGTGCACTATAGCTTCTATACTTTTCATGGTTGAAGGTGTACTTGGTGTCGTTGTAAAAGGAAATCTATTTGATTTTGCAATATTTACTCTCGTTTTTGTCTTTGCCGCTTCTGGACTTTCCATGTTTATAGCGGCAATTTCCGAAAATATGCTCCAGGTTTCCCAGCTATCTATATTGATTCTTGTACCTATTCTGTACCTTTCAGGTTCCTGGACGCCAATAGAGGCTATGCCAAAAGTTCTTCAATATCTTGCGTATCTATCGCCTTTAAAGTATTATATAGATGGCGCTTTTGGAATTTTGATAAAAGGTCTTCCTTTAACTGCGGTAATTTCTGATCTTGTAGGTCTTCTTGTTCTTGGTTCTATTGTCTTTTTCGCGGGGAGTTACTTTCTATCAAGGAAAGTTTAGGAATATGGCTTTCTATAGTGTAAAATTCTACAAAACAACTTCAGGAGGCAGAAGATGGATGTGAAAAAAATCCCACCTGGCAAGAATGTTCCAGAAGATATCTATGCGGTAATTGAGATTCCCCAGGGTTCAAACATTAAGTATGAGGTTGACAAGGAAAGTGGTACAGTTTTTGTTGACAGGTTCCTTTTCACCCCAATGTTTTATCCTGCAAATTACGGATTTGTTCCCAACACGCTTGCAGACGATGGTGATCCGATAGATGTTTTAGTTATATCAAGAGCACCAGTTGTTCCAGGAAGTGTTATAAGATGTAGGCCTATCGGCGTTTTAATAATGGAAGATGAGAGCGGTCAGGATGAAAAAATACTTGCCGTTCCTGTAGATAAGTTAGATCTTAAGTATAAAGCTGTAAAAGAAATAACAGATCTTCCAGAGGCTGTTCTAAATGAAATTAAGCACTTCTTTGAACACTACAAAGATCTTGAACCTGGAAAGTGGGTAAAACTGAAAGAGTACAAAGGTTCTGAGGAGGCCAAAGCACTTATTATTAAAGCTGTTGAAAACTATAAAGGTTAAATTTCCGATACGGGGAAGATGCCAGGCGTCTTCCCTTTCTCTTTCTTTTTCCCTTCCAAATTTTAAAAAAATTCATAATTTATATCTTATACTTACTCCTGTTGATAAAATAAAAGCAGGGAGGATCTATCCTTATGGTGAACAGATACGTTGAAGAGCTTGATGAACTAAAAAGGGATTTTATTGAAATTTCAGATATGGCGAGAAGGATTATTTCTGAAGCCATGGAAGCTTTGATAGAAAGGGATGCAGAGAAAGCTCGTTCAACTTATGAGTACGATAAACTGATTGATCTTAAAGAGCTTGAAATTGAAGAAAAGTGTGTGAGAATTTTTGCCCTTTATCAGCCTGAAGCTTCTGACTTAAGGTTTGTTGTTTCAATATTGAAAAGTATTGGTGATCTTGAAAGGGTAGGTGATCTTGCAAGAGACATATGTGAGATAGCAATTTATCTTTCCGAGTATCCACCTATAAAGCCGTACGTTGACCTTCCAAGAATGGCAATAATAGTTAAGGAGATGCTTAAAGATGCCATCCTGTCTATTTTGAAAGGCGATATAGAGATGGCTAAAGAGGTTATTGAAAAGGATGATATAGTTGATAGTTTTTATGCAAGGATTACAGACGAACTTATAGAAATTGTTGAGAGCGATCCGAAGACTGCTCATATAGCGCTAAGGCTTATTCTTGTTACCCGTTCTTTAGAAAGGGTTGGTGACCATGCTACAAACATTGCTGAGTATGCTGTTTACATGAAGACGGGAGAAATAATCAAACATCAGAAGGCTTTAAAATGGCTTAAAGAACAAGAGGAGAAAGAAAATGACGGAGGCAAAGGGTATAGCTGAGTCCAACAGAATCATAGCTAATTCTCTGTCGAAAGCTTACCTTCAGTGGTATTATTTACAGACGATTAAAAGCCTTGCAAACGGTCCCAATAATACATTTATAATAACGCCGTACGATAAAAACCTTGTTCCTCTTTTGAACCTTAACAAAAAATGATAAGTGTGGAGAATCCGTTAGAGTTTTTTAGATACGGGGTTTTCATTAAAGCTCTAATAGGTTCCGTTCTTTCCGGTTTTCTCTGTTCTCTTGTTGGAGTTTATGTTTTTTTGCGAAATATGTCTTTCATAGGTGCAGGTCTTGCCCATATAGCATTTGCCGGAATAGCTTTTGGCCTTCTTATCGGTAATTTTCCTCTACTGTGGGGATTTATATTCGCATTTATGGCTTCTTCTGCAATTTGGTTTTTAAGCTATAAAGGGCGATTGACATTTGATGCTACAATAGGGGTTCTCTTTGCAACAAGCATGGGACTTGCCGTTCTCTTTTTAGGCATTTCTGGAAAATATAGGTCTGAAGCCCTTTCATACCTATTTGGAAGTCCGCTGATGGTGGAAAGTTCCGATGTCTGGATACTTGCTTTGACGGCAATTGTTATAACTGTTTTAACGGTTCTATTTTATAAAGAACTCTATTTGACGGTGTTTAGTGAAGAAATAGCTAAAGCTTCCGGTGTTCCTGTTGAAGTTATTACTTTTGCTGCTACCAGTTTTATAACTATTGCTGTTGTTGGAGCCATGAAGGCAGTCGGTGCCCTTTTAGTTTTTTCCCTTCTCGTGATGCCTCCTGCGGCTGCTTATGAAATAGTTAACAGTTTTAAAGAAATGATAGTTCTTTCAGTTGTTTTTGGTTTATTTTCGGCGTTTTCAGGGATGTTTTTTTCTCTTATGTTTAATGTTCCTTCCGGTTCTACAATTACTCTTGTCTCTTTCGCGATATTTCTGTTATCATATATAAAAAGAAGGAGGTTCTAAATTTTATGAACAAAAAAGTTAAAGTTCTTGTTGCGGGACCTTTTGATTCAGGAAAAACTACATTTATAAAAAC
This sequence comes from Desulfurobacterium sp., assembly GCF_027028515.1. NCBI lineage: Bacteria > Pseudomonadati > Aquificota > Aquificia > Desulfurobacteriales > Desulfurobacteriaceae > Desulfurobacterium > Desulfurobacterium sp. The sequence continues at coordinate 52,583 of NZ_JALVIW010000008.1, forward strand.
TGCGAATAGGGAGTGTTACGATGGTGTGGAAGTTCCCAATTTTGATCCTGTTGAAATAAAAGAATTATCTGGAACGACAACCGTTGGGCTTGATATATCTCATATAAATCTTAATGGAATTGATTTTATTCTTGTGGGCCTTCCGGGGCAAAAGCGGTTTTCCTTTTTATGGGACACTCTCGGAAACGATTATGATGCCATTTTAATTCTACACTCTGCTGAGCTTCCTCTTTCAGAAACAGAGTTTTATGTGAGCTTTTTTTCTAAAACCCCTTCCTGGAGGAGAGCAAAAAAGTTAATAATTCTTACAAAAAGGGATTTAAATCCAGGATTTGATGCAGTTAAGCTTTCTGAATTTGGCTTACCTGTTCTTTCCTGTGATCCGCGAAATAAAGAGGATGTTTACAATGTTCTAATGTTCCTTTACAATACAATTAGATATTCCTTAAATAAGGGAAAGAAGTAGGGGGATATCCCCCTAAAATTAAATCCACTTTGCAACGTCTTTTGCGAAGTAGGTAAGGATAATATCGGCACCTGCTCTTTTCATTGATAAAAGTGTTTCAAGAACAACCCTTTTTTCATCTATCCAGCCGTTTGCGGCAGCCGCTTTTATCATTGAATATTCGCCGCTAACGTTGTACGCTGCAGTTGGATACTTAAAATTCTCCTTCACAGCTCTGATAACGTCCATGTATGATAGTGCTGGTTTAACCATAACAATGTCAGCACCTTCTTCAATGTCGAGGGCTACTTCCCTTAAAGCTTCATTTATGTTGGCAGGATCCATCTGGTAACTTCTTCTATCCCCGAAGGATGGAGCAGATTCGGCAGCATCTCTGAAAGGTCCGTAGTATGCAGAAGCGTACTTTGCCGCGTACGACATTATCGGTATGTCTGTGAATCCAGCTTCGTCAAGTCCTTCTCTTATTGCTTTTATCATTCCATCCATCATGCCTGATGGAGCTACCATGTCAGCACCGGCCTTGGCGTGGGATACCACCTGCTTTTTGAGAAGCTCAAGGGTTTTATCGTTGTCAACGTCACAGACATTTCCATTGCACTTAAGGTATCCACAGTGACCGTGAGATGTGTACTCACAGAAACAGACGTCGGTAATTACGTACATATCGGGAACAGCTTCTTTAATAGCTCTTATGGAACGTTGAATTATTCCGTTGTCTGAAAAGCTATCGGAACCAAATTCATCTTTATGTTCGGGGATGCCAAACAGAATAATCGCTGGAATACCTAATTCTTTTACCTCTTTTACCTCTTCCACAACTTTATCAATTGAGTATCTAAACTGTCCAGGCATTGACTTGATTTCTTCCTTTATGCCTTCACCTTCAACGATAAATAGGGGATAGATAAGGTCGTCAACGCTTAAATGAGTTTCTCTTACCATTCTTCTGATATTTTCATTCTTTCTTAGCCTTCTTAACCTCAGCTGAGGAAATTTTCCCGTTATCATTTTTTCCCTCCATATTCTATTATCGTGTTGATTATACCGTTTAATGTGTATTCTTCCGGTATTTTCCAGACTTTAAAGTTAGCCTTTTCTATGGCATTAGCTGTTACATGTCCTATGGGAATGATTTTAGATCTTGAAAGGGCTTTTTCTCCTTTGTCTTCTGAAAGTTTTAGAAAACTTTTAAATGTTGAGGGGCTGGTAAATGTGAATATATCAATTCCTTTTTCAATCTCTCTAATGAGATCTTCCTTAACTTCTTCGTTCACTATGGTTTCGTATGCGATAATTTCTTTAACTTCATTTCCTGTCTGTTTCAAAAATTCAGAGAAAACCTTTCTGGCCACTTTTGGTTTTATCAGTAAAAATTTCTTCCCTTTTATTTCCATTGTCTTTACCAGTTCTACAAGTCCTTCACCACTAAAGGTTTGAGGAACTAATGGTTCTATTCCTTCACTTTTAAGAAGTTTTGCGGTCGATTTTCCAACTGCTATTACACGAGCAGTTTTCAGATAATCTATTGGAATTTTTGAAAGAAAATGTTTAACACCGTTTTTGCTTGAAAAAACTACAAAGTCAGGCTGGAAATTTTCTATTTCTTCAACCGAAAATGGAAGTGGGACGGTTTTGATAAGAGGGATAGCTATCGCAACTATCCCTTCATCATTAAGTTTGTCAATTTGTTCAGACGAAAGTTTTGAGGGAAAGAAAACCCTCATTTTTCTTCCTCTTTAAGACTCTCTAATATCTCTTTCCCGCCGCGGCTTAAAAGTCGCCGGGCTATGGCTCTTCCTGTCTCTTCGGGCTTTTCCTTTGGGAAAAGTCCTTCCTCTTTAAGGAATGTAGTACCGTCAAGGCTTGCGATGAATGCTCTTACATATATCCCATCTTCTTTTACTTCTGCGTAGCATCCCATGGGAACCTGGCAACCACCTTCAACCATTTTAAGAAATGACCGTTCAATGGCTGCAGCAAGTTCACTTTTTTCGTCGTTAATGACGTCTCTTATGATTTTTTCAATTTCAGGGTCGTTTTCTCTTCCCTCTATTCCTAAAATACCCTGAGAGACGGAAGGAATCATTACGTCAGGTGAAAGGATTTCGTCTATTTCATTATCAAATCCCAACCTTTTAACGCCGGCAGCAGCAAGTATTATAGCGTCGTACTGCCCTTCTTTAAGTTTTCTTATCCTTGTATCTACGTTTCCGCGGAGGTCTTCTATCTGAAGATCAGGTCTTAAACGTTTAAGTTGAGCCTTTCTCCTTAAGGAGCTTGTTCCAACCTTTGCACCTTCAGGTAGTGTTTTGAACGTGAATCTACCGTTTGATAAGAAAGCGTCTCTTGGATCTTCTCTGTGAGAAAATGCTATTAATTTTAAACCTTCTGGAAGTACGCTTGGAACGTCTTTTAAACTGTGAACAGCTATATCAACTTCACCTTTCAACATCGCATCTTCTATTTCTTTCGTAAAAAGCCCTTTGTCACCAATCTTCGCAAGGGGTGCGTCAAGAATTTTATCCCCTTTTGTCACAATTTTTACAAGTTCGACTTCTATCTCTGGATATTTCTTCTGTACCTGTGCTTTTACCCACTCCGATTGCCACAAGGCAAGCTTGCTCTTTCTCGTTCCTATCCTGATTTTCAATTGGTTCCTCCGCAAATTTACTCTTTTGTAAGACCGAATATCTCTCTAAATACTTTTATATAGGTTTTTTCGTCGGGTGCTTTTTGTCTGAATGTTGTTATAGGAGTGTGTAGCAGTTTGTTTATTATTATCTGTGTTAGATAATCTACCTGTTCTTTCTGCTCTTCAGTAAGGTTCATCTTAGGTAATCTCTTTTCCAGTTCTTCTTTTCTTATCTTTTCTGCCTTTTGTTTAAGTTCCGCTATAAGTGGGGCAACTTCGTGTTCCTTAAGCCAATGGACAAATCGGTGGACACATCCTTCTATTATCTCTTCTGCTTCTTTTGCGGCCCTTTTTCTCTCTTCAAGGTTTGCTTCAACAACTTCTTTTAAATTGTCTATGTCAAAGAGATAGACATTTTCAATTCTGTCTATTGCTGGATCTATATCTCTTGGAACTGCAATGTCTATCAGGAATAGCGGTTTTCCACTTCGTCTGTTTTTCACTTTTTCTATCATCTCTTTGGTAATTACGTAACCGGGTGCGCCAGTTGAACTTATTACAATGTCAGATGCTGTAAGGACGGATTCTATATCTTCAAGTTTAAAAGCTTTTCCACCAAACTCTTCTGCTAATTTTTCTGCTTTTTCAAGTGTTCTGTTGACGACAAATACCTTGTTTACACCAGTAGTTATTAGATGTTTAACGGCAAGCTCTGCCATTTCACCTGCACCAATTATGGCGACGTTTTTATCTGAGAGGTATCCGAATATCTTTTTGGCAAGTTCAACGGCAGCGAAGCTTATAGATACGGCATTCCTTGCTATACCTGTTTCTGTTCTAACCTTCTTTGAAACTTTAAGAGCAGTTTCACAGAATCTATTAATAACGACACCAGCTGTTCCCATTTCTCTTGCTTTTGCGAAAGCATCTTTGAACTGTCCGATGATTTGGGGTTCGCCTATCACCATTGAGTCCAGACTTGAGGCCACTCTGAAGCCGTGCCTTACTGCTTCTTCCTGACTTTTGAAGTAGAGAAATTTGTTAAGTTCGTCTTCTGTTAATCCACTCAACTTTGAGAGAAACGTTTTTACAGAAACAAACGGGTTGTCATTCCTTGAAACAAAGTAAAACTCTACTCTGTTGCACGTAGATAAAATCATACATTCATCAACAGGTGGAAGAGAGTTTAATTCAAGAATTGCACCTTCAAGTTTTTCGTCTTTGAGGGCAAACTTTTCTCTTATTTCTACCGGTGCTGTTTTGTGGTTTATACCGGTTACGCATATTTTCAGGTCACCCATTTAATAACCCCATAGTCAAAAAGAGTGAACTCCTTTAAATAGCAAATTAATACCGATAAAGTCTATCACAATAAGAATTGTTCCTGCAATGGAAAGGTAGCATAGCTTCTTTCCGTGCCATTTCCCACTTATGTAAAGGTGAAGTATTGCCGCATAGATGAACCATGTTATTAGTGTAGCTACCTGTTTGGGATGCCAGCTCCAGTAAGTTCCGAATAGTTTCTGAGACCAGATTGCACCTGTAAACATAGAGAGTGTTATAAACGTGAATCCGAAACTTATGCTTTTGTAGATTATGTTTTCAAGAAGTCTTAGTGACGGGACTTTGTGGTAAAAGACCGAAAACTTTTTCTTTTTCAGCTGGTATTCAAGTATAAGATAAAGTATTGAAACTATTGTTGAAAATAGGAAAGCAGCATATCCCAAGAAGGCGCTTACTATGTGGACTGTTCCAACTGTGCCAAGAGGGAAAACATTTTTGGGAATTCCCTTTGAAAAGAGAGAAACACCCATAAAAAGAGTTGCCCACGGCGTCAGAAATATTCCTGATACGTGTAAACGGTACTTTGTAGAAAAGTAGAGAAAAATCGAAATTACAGATATTGCAAGGAGGGCAAAGGCCCCTTTTGGGGTAAACAGAACACTGCTTCCTTTTTCTATTATAAGAAGGATAATAAATAATCCATTCGTTAAAAAACCTATTCTGCTTGCGTAAAGTCCTACTATCGCAACTTTATCTTTTCTCGTTGTGAGGAAGAGGAAGTAGTGAAATGTCGATAGCAGATAGAGTATAAGGGTTGTTAGTCCTACGCTCTGTATGTTCATAGTCCCGGGTCCGCTTTCAGTTTTTCCTTCCTGTAATCAGGATAAAATTCCAGAAGTAATTTTACCAGTTTTTCAGCCTCTATCTGTCCCGGTGCTACAGGTTTCCCAAAAAACGTGTAAGTTAAGAGAGAGCCAAAATAGAACCCATCAACTCTTGAGATAGCACCTTTGTCACCCATAAGCATAAAAATTTTCGGGATGTCTAAAGATTTCATTGTGCATAACGTATCTGCCACATCCTTTAAAGTGTTTGCTTTAAAAGCACACTTTACGATATCTCCACCAATTTCTTTTGCTTTTTCTACAATCTGCTTTATTTCCCGTGTTTGGGGGGTTTTTTCAAAGTCGTGGTATGAGATAATAATTTTTTTGCGGAGACCTTTGACAAATGTTATTACTCTTTTAATAATCATTTCTGCCCGTAGCTCTACATCTACCGCTACTACAATGGGATGTTCTGCCACTTCCTTTATTATTCCGAGTCTTTCCTCTTCAGTTCCCGAAAACTTTCCATCTTCCCATACCGGCCTAACGGTGGCAACTGCATAAAAACCAAAGTCACCTATTGTGTCAAGAAATTTCTTTATGCTTGCCCTATCTATGCTTTTTATTAAATCTATGCGGGCTTCTATCAGGTCTATCTTGAGTTCCCGCGCTTTGAAAAGCTTTTCCTCTGTATTTTTATCATCTGTTGCAAGTATGACTCTGGGAATTTTTCCAAGCTCAACAGTCCCAAGTAGCATTTCTTTACCTGTGCCTGTAAATTTTCACTTCAACATCCTGAACTGTTACCAGCCCTTCTTCAAGGAAAGTATCTATAAATGATATGAAGTCTTCTATTTTTTTCTCTTCATCGATTATCTCTATGATTAGGGGAAGGTTAAAAGATAGGGCAAGCACGCTAATTGTATGTATTTCAGAATGAGAGCCAATGCCAGCTGCAGCTTTAATAACGGTTGCACCGGCCAGACCTCTCTCTTTTACGGATTTCAGAATATATTTCCATAGAGGTTCACCGTTGTATTTATCTTCACTATCTATAAATATTCTGAGTAATTTCTCTTTCTTCATCCGATACCTCCTTAATACTCTCTTGTAACACGAAGAACCTCTTCAGGTGTTGTGTCGCCTTTTGCGATTTTTATTCTACCAATATCTCTCAACGTTCTCATTCCCTCAAGGATAGCAATCTGACGGATATCGTCGCTGGTTTTCCCTTTCAATATGGCGTCTCTGACTTTATGGGACATTTCAAGAACTTCGTAAAATCCAACTCTTCCCTTATAACCAGTACCGTTACAGTAGTCACAACCTTTCCCTCTGTATGTTTTTATCGTAGCTGCTTCTTCTTTTGAAAAACCTACTTCCATTAAGACTTCAATAGGATATTTGTAGGGTTCTTTGCATTTAGGGCAAATTCTCCTTGCAAGCCTCTGGGCTATTACAAGAAGGACTGATGATGAAACCAGGAACGGTTCTATTCCCATATCTAACAATCTTGTCACAGTGCTTGGTGCATCGTTTGTGTGAAGTGTTGAAAGTACAAGGTGACCGGTAAGAGCTGATTCAATGGCTATCTGAGCTGTCTCTTTGTCTCTTATCTCACCAACCATGATAATGTCAGGGTCCTGTCTTAGAAACGCTCTCAGTACTCTCGCAAAATCAAGCCCTATTTCGTGTTTTATCTGAACCTGATTGATTCCGTAAAGGTTATATTCTACCGGGTCTTCAGCTGTCATTATGTTAACTTCTGGTGTGTTAACCGTTAGAAGGGAGGAATATAGCGTTGTTGTTTTACCGGAGCCTGTAGGTCCGGTAACAAGAACCATACCGTAAGGTGCTTTAATTGCCTTCATGAGGAGTTTATATTCTCTTTCCTCAAGCCCCAATTTTGACAGGTCAAGTTGAAGGTTTCCTTTGTCGAGAATCCTGAGAACAATTTTCTCACCGAATACCGTTGGAAGAGTTGAAACCCTGAAATCTATTTTTCTGCCTTTATACTTAACTGACATTCTGCCGTCTTGTGGAAGTCTTTTTTCGGCAATATCAAGATTGCTTAAGACTTTAAAACGTGCTGATACGGCATCTTTAATTTCCGGGGAATACTTTCCTACAACGTGCAGGACTCCGTCAATCCTGTATCTTATTCTTAGTTCCTTCTCAAACGGTTCAATATGAATATCACTGGCACCTCTTTTGAGAGCTTCAAGGACTATAGCGTTAACGAGCTTAACAATGGGTGCTTGAGTTGCAAGTTGTTTCAGGTTGTCAAGAGAAACAACATTTTCTTTGACAGGTGTTTCTTCTAAATCTTCTATTTCTGCTGATTCCTTTTCTGTTAAAAGTTCCTGGCGCAGTTTTGAGAAGAAATCCTCCTCTATCTTTCCATAGACTTCTTCAAGTTTATGTTTAATTCTAAAGGGTAAGGCCACGTAAGGTTCTATTTTGAAGCCTGTTGAGAATCTTAATCGTTCTATTGTCTGCAGGTCGGATGGATCTGCCATAGCAAGCTTTAGGTTTGGACCTATTCTACCGATGGGAAGGAGCATGTTTTTTTCGGCAGTACTCTGGGGAATTATCTTTACAATATCCTCATCTAAACTAATTTCTCTTAAGTCAACAGATGGAACACCGTAAACCTGAGATAAGATTTGGAGGAGAGTTTCCTCCTTTATGAGGTTGTTCTTTATAAGGCCTTCAAAAAAATCCTCATTTGTTTTCTTTATCTTTTCGAGTTTTTCTAAGGGGATCCCAAGCTCAACAAGCTTTTTTTCTATCTGGCGCAGGATTGCTTTATCCATATCCAAAGACTCCTTAATCCTTAGTAGCAGCCTCTTTTAATTTGTGTAATAAATCAGCAGGACTTCTAACAGGCAATTCTATCACATCAATCAGGTCTTCGGCATAGCTGTCTTTTATTTTAATACCTTTCAGTTTTTCTTTTAGAACCTGTCTATCCTCTATAGGGAATGACAATCCCTTTATTACTGTTAAAACTTCTACAGGCCAGACGACGCCAAAAAGTTGGGAAAGATAAGTTTTGCATACAGAGACAACAAAAGGCACGTTGTCTCTTCCCTCTTTAACTTCTCTATAAGCTAATTTTGCAAGGCCTCCAGCTGTATGGACTTTGATATCTTTGCTTTCTAACTCGCCTTCCAGCTTTTTAAGAACCAGATCTGGATCTGCAGAAAGCATATTCCTGACTGTCTGTTTTGTTATTCCTATAAATTCGGCTATTTCATCTTCTGTTTTCATTCCCTCTTCTTTTAGTACAACTGCGTAACACGCCTCCATCAGGCTGGGGACCCATGTGAGATTTCTGTATTCAAATAATTTCTTGGGTCCTCCGATAATTTCCAGTGCTTTGAGGAATACGCGGAGGGCAAGTGTGTCATAATCCTTCTCTTGAGGTTTTATTTCTAATACCATCTTCCACCTCCCGTCAGGTTTGAGAAATTTTTTCTACTGATTTAAAATTATGGTCGCTCTCAGGAAGTTGCGTAATTTATCTCCACTTTTATTTTATATAATTTCGTAGAAGCCTTTGTTAAATCAATCATAGTTTTAGGAGATAGGATATGAAGAGGAGAGTTGTCGTTACAGGTGTAGGCGTGGTATCACCTGCTGGAAGTGATGTTGATACATTCTGGAGCAATCTTACAGCGGGAAAGTCCTGTATAACAAAGATTACGAAGTTTGATGCTTCTGATTTTCCCGTTCAGATTGCTGGTGAGGTTAAGGATTTTGATCCCCTTAAGTACTTTGATAAGAAAGATGTGAGAAAGACTGATGAGTTTATCCAGTATGCAGTTGCAGCCTCTGTTCAGGCTATAGAGATGTCAAAACTTGACCTTGATTCAATTGATCTTGAAAGGGCAGGTGTTCTCATAGGTTCAGGTATAGGTGGAATCGGGACAATAGAAAAACAGCACGAAATTTTAATGAAAAAGGGACCAAAAAGAATCTCACCGTTTTTTGTTCCTATGGAAATTATAAATATGGCTTCAGGATTTGTTTCTATAAGATTTGGTTTCAAAGGTCCTAACATTTCAGTTGTAACCGCGTGCGCAACGGGAACTCATGCTATTGGTGAAGCTTTCAGGACAATTCAGTATGGCGATGCTGACATTATGATTGCAGGTGGTACAGAAAGTGCTATAACACCTTTAAGTGTTGCTGGGTTTGCAGCTGCAAGAGCTCTTTCAACGAGAAACGATGAGCCAGAAAAAGCAAGCCGTCCCTTTGATAAAAACAGAGACGGTTTTGTAATGGGTGAAGGTTGCGGAATTCTCATATTAGAAGAATATGAGCATGCAATTAAAAGGGGAGCACCTATCCTTGCGGAAGTTGCAGGTTATGGGACGAGTGGCGATGCTTACCACATAACAGCTCCTGCCCCTAATGGTGAAGGTGCCGCAAGAGCTATTAGGAATGCAATTAACGATGCAGGTATTAAACCTGAAGACATTGATTATATCAATGCTCATGGAACATCTACGAAATTTAATGACATGTATGAGACGATGGCCATAAAGTCTGTCTTTGGTGATTACGCGTATAAGGTTAAGATAAGCAGTATTAAATCCATGATAGGGCATCTCCTTGGAGCTGCCGGCGGTGTTGAGTGTGTTGCCTCAGTTCTTACATTAAAAACGGGGATTATCCCGCCGACGATAAATTACGAAGAACCTGATCCGGAATGTGATCTTTACTACGTACCAAATAAGGCTGAGAAGGCAGATGTAAAGTATGTTCTCAAAAGCAACTTTGGTTTTGGCGGCACAAATGCATGTCTTGTAATAAAGAAATATGAGGAAGGATAGAACGTTGAGTTTTTTCCTTGAAAAGGTAAAACAGCTTGAAGAGAGAATAGGATATCACTTTAAAAACAGGGAGCTCCTTATGCGGGCTCTCACACATACTTCTTACGCTTTTGAGAAAAAAGATGAAATTGAAAATTACGAGGTTCTTGAATTTTTGGGCGATTCGGTTATTGGTCTTATAGTTAGTGAAAAGTTAATTGAAAGATTTCCTAAAAAAAGTGAGGGTGAACTTTCGCAGATAAGAGCTTTTCTGGTTAGCGAGCCTTCTCTTGCAAAACTTGCAAGGACAGTTAATCTGGGTTCTTTTATTCTTTTAGGAAGGGGTGAACTTAAGTCCGGTGGTAAGGAAAAGGAGTCTATTCTCTGCGACGTTTTTGAATCGCTCTTTGGTGCTATTTACCTTGATTCAAACTTTGAAACTGCTAAAACTGTCTTTTGCAATGTTTTCTTAAGCAAAATGTGGGAAATATTAGAAAACACGAAAACCTACAAAGATTATAAAAGTTATCTTCAGGAAATTACACAGAGGGATTTTAAAACAATTCCGGAATACAGGGTTGTGAAAGAAGAAGGGCCTGAGCATTCCAAAGAATTTACCGTTGAATGTATAGTAAATGAGATAAAAACGGTTTCTAAGGGGAAATCTAAAAAAGAGGCAGAACAGTCGGCTGCTGAAAAAATGCTCGAGAAGTTGGGGATTTTATGAGGGAGTATAACCGTTTTCTTCTTCTATCTTCCTCACCAAGGAGAAGGCAGATTCTTTCGATGGTAGGGATTCCTTTCAGGGTTTACTCGTCGTTTAATATTCGTGAAAACTTGACAGGTGCTCCTGAAGTAACAGCGGTAGAAAATGCTGTTTTGAAAGTTATGGCTGGAAGCTCTTTGCAGAAGAGTGACGAAATAGCTTTAGCTGCAGATACAATCGTTGTTATCGACGGTGAGATATTAGGAAAACCTTCAAACAGAATCGAGGCTGCGGAGTTCTTAAGTTTACTTTCTGGTAGAAAACACAGCGTTATTACAGGATTTGCTTTGAAACTGCCTGAGGGAGATCTAATTAAGGGTTTTGAAAAAACAGAGGTTGTTTTTAAACCTCTTACCGGAGAAGAGATAGATTGGTATATTGAAACTGGCGAGCCGGATGATAAGGCTGGCGCTTATGGGATTCAAGGGTATGGGGCGATTTTTATAAAAAAGATAAATGGGGATTTCTTCAATGTAATGGGCTTACCTATTGCTAAAATTTATGATATTCTATTAAACATCGGTATAGATATTAAAAAGATGGTGGGTAGATGATTATGGATGCAGGAATAATGACAACGCTTGTGGCAGGGGTATTCGGTGCATTAGGTATGGTTATAGGATTTGTTATAGGTAGAATGTCATCTTCGAAGCCGGTTCAGGATTACACGCCCATTTTAAGAGGGCTGGAATCTACCGTGAAATCTTTGCAGGACGAGGTAGTGGATTTAACAAAGAAGATATCTCTGTCCACAGAGGAAATTTTGGAAAAGTATAAAGAACAAATAGAAGCGATAATTAGTCAGTTAGAGGATCTTAAAACACATATTGGTGCATCAGGAATATCTATTAAGAGTGCTGAAACTATTGATTCCGTTATTAATCAGTTGAAAGAATCTCTCAATGCGTCTTTACCTTCAGTAAATCTTGATGATCAGGTAATAATGAAAATAAAAGATAAAATAGACATAATAAGAGCAGAAGTAGAGTCTATTAAACTTTCCATGGAAGAAGCCAAGAAAAAAGAAGAAAAAACGGCAGTGCCGTTTATAGATACCGATAAAATCAAAGAAGCTATAAACATGGCAAGAGAGATAAACGAAGAGGCAGTTAAAGGCGATCTCATAAGCCTTATGTATGCTTTTAAAGAGGACGATAAAAAAGATCTTCTCAAGAGTATAGATGAAATAGCTCTTAATTCAAAGCAACTGGTTTTAATTCTTGAAGACCTCATTAAATCGGTAAAAGAGAGGAAAACAAAATGAAGGTTCTCTACGCAGATGCTAAAAAGACGTGGCATACGCTTATGGAAAAGGTTCTGGCACCAAGAGGTGTTGAGTTAATTCATGCTGAAACCTTAAAAGAAGTTTTAAATAAAGTAAATACAGAAAAGCCAGAAGTGGCAATAATAAATGTTGCTCTTAAAAATGGTAAGGCTTATGATGTAATTCCAGATATTCTATCGGCCGGTATTCCTGTAGTTTTTATAGGTCTTAAAAGTGAGGGTTTTGACGAAGAAAAAGCAAAGGAAATGGGCGTTAAGTTTGTGCTTCCCAAGCCTTTCACAGTTGACGATTTATTTAGACTTGTCAATGAAGCAAGGCTTGAAAAACCAAAGATGGAAGTGAAAGCTGAAAAGTCAGAGATAGCTCTTACCGGCGGTAAGAAGGAGCATCCGGAAGAAATAGAGATAACGCCAGCTGAAGAGGTAATGGAGATACAGCCAGTTGAGAAAAATGTTCTTCATATAGGTGGTGAAGAAACGGAACTTGGGTCTATAACGTTAGAGCCTGAATCTTCAGAAGAGACTATAGCTATTCAGCCAATAGAGAGTGATATATCTCTTGAAGAAAAAGGGGAAAAAACACCTGTTTTAGAAGAAGAACCTTCTGAAAAAGAAAAACTTGCTCAGGCATTTGGTGTTTCTAAATTTAAAGAACCTGAGAAAGTACCTCAAGAAGTGGAAAAAGAAATGGAAGAGAAAACTGCAGAGGAGGTTCAAAAGTCGGTTGAAGAGGAACATTCAGAAACTTCGCTTGTAGAAAAGGTAGAACTGCAGCAACCTGTTGTTTCTGAAGCGGGAGTTTCGCCTGCTGAAAAGATAAACATTGAAGACCTGAAAAAACAGTTAAAAGAAGAATTAGCGGAAGAATTCAAAAAAGAGGCAGAAGAAATCATAAAATCTATTGCTTGGGAAGTTATTCCCGATATGGCAGAGAAGGTTATAAGAGAAGAGATAGAAAAATTCATAAGAAGCAGGTTAGTGTAACCTCATGTTAAGAATAGGTATAGGTTACGATGTTCACAAATTAGTTGAGGGAAGGCCTCTCATAATAGGTGGCGTAGAAATTCCTCACGAGAAGGGTTTATTAGGCCATTCGGATGCAGACGTTCTTCTCCATGCAATCTGTGATGCACTTCTTGGTGCAGCAGCCCTTGGTGATATCGGTAAGTTGTTTCCCGATACAGATGAAAGTTACAAGGACATAAGTAGCCTTATTCTACTTCAGGAAACGGTTAAAGAACTTTTTTCAAGAGGTTATAGAGTCGTTAATATAGATTCTGTTGTTATCGCTCAAAAGCCAAAGTTGGCACCTTACATTAATGATATGAGAGAAAAGATAGCCTCAGCTGTCGAAGTTCCTGTGAATTGTGTTTCGGTTAAGGCCACAACCACTGAAAAACTTGGTTTTGAAGGGAGAGAAGAAGGAATAGCCGCTCAGGCCGTAGTTCTTATAGAAGGAGGTGAAGGTTGAGTCAAGAACTTGATATTTTTCAGATTGCGGAAATACTTCCTCACAGATATCCTTTTTTACTTGTGGATAAAATTATTGAGTTTGAGCCGAAGAAGAAAATTGTCGGTATAAAAAACGTTACCATTAACGAGCCATTTTTTGTGGGTCACTTTCCGGGGCATCCAATAATGCCGGGTGTTCTTATTATCGAGGCAATGGCTCAGGTTGGTGGTATTCTCATGCTTAAATCGTTTGAAATGAAAGCAGGTGAAGTTGTTATCTACTTTATGGGTGTGGATAAGGCGAGATTCCGGAGGCCGGTTAGACCTGGAGACCAGTTGAGGCTTGTTCTTGAACCTATAATATTGAAGCCGAGCGTTTCAAAGATGAAAGGAATTGCTTATGTTGATGACAGGGTTGCGGCAGAAGCTGAAATTATGGCATCGGTGGTGAAAAAATGAGCGTAAAAATACATGAACTTGCAGTTGTTGAAAAAGGTGCAGAACTTGATGAAGATGTTGTGATAGGTCCATTTTCTTACATTGGCAGGGAAGTAAAGATAGGAAAAGGAACAGTTGTAAAACAGGGAGCTGTTATTGAGGGTAAAACGACAATAGGTGAGAATTGTACTATCTACTCTGCCACAATAGGTGTTCCGCCGCAGGATTTAAAGTATAAAGGAGAACCTTCTGAGGTTGTGATTGGTAATAGAACAGTTATCAGGGAGTATGTAACCATTCATAGAGGAACAGAAGGTGGTGGAATGGTTACTGAAGTCGGTGACGATTGCCTTATAATGGCCTATTCCCATATTGCTCACGATTGTAAACTTGGAAATCACGTTATCCTTGCCAATGTTGCTACACTTGCAGGCCATGTGAAAGTAGATGATTACGCCATAATTGGTGGAATGACCGGCGTTCATCAGTTCGTGAGAATCGGTAAACATGTAATGATAGGTGGTGCTTCAGCGCTTGGAAGGGACGTTCCACCTTTTACTGTTGCAATTGGGAATAGAGCAAAGCTTGAAGGAATAAACATTATAGGTCTCAAGAGACGGGGTTTTAAAAGGGAAACTATAAGAGCGCTGACAACGGCCTTTGAAATGCTCTTTAAAACAGACGAACCTTTAAAAGTTGCTATAGAAAAGGTGAGAGAAGAATTTGGCGATATTCCTGAAATAGAAGAGATGTTAAGGTTTATGGAATCAAGTAAAAGAGGTATATGTACAGCCTGAGTCTAAGGAGAGGTGCTATGGAGTTTGAAGCGGTAATAGGACTTGAGGTTCATGCTCAACTTTTAACGGAGACAAAAATTTTCTGTTCATGTAAAAACAGGTTTGGTGATCCGCCAAATACAAATGTTTGCCCGGTCTGCCTCGGGATGCCAGGTTCACTGCCTGTGCTAAATAAAAAAGCTGTTGAATTTGCGGTGAAAGCTGCGTTAGCACTCAACTGTAAGATTAATGGTTATTCAGTTTTTGCACGGAAGCACTACTTCTATCCAGACCTGCCAAAAGCCTATCAGATTACACAGTATGAGCTTCCTTTTGCCGAGCACGGCTGGATAGAGATAGAGAGACCTGACGGGGCGAAGAAAAAGATACGCATTCGCAGAATACACATGGAAGAAGATGCAGGCAAAACCATTCACGGTGAGGGCTTTGATCAGAATTCTTACGTTGATTTAAATAGGGCAGGTACGCCACTTATAGAAATAGTAAGTGAGCCGGATATATCAACACCTGAAGAGGCAAGACTTTACATGCAGAAGTTAAGAGACATTTTGGTATGGATAGGTGTTAATGACGGAAACCTTGAAGAAGGCTCTTTAAGGTGTGACGCTAATGTTTCTATACGTCCTAAAGGGAGCGACAGGCTTGGTACAAGGACGGAGATAAAAAACGTTAACTCCTTTAGATTTATCCAAAAAGCTCTTGAGTATGAGATTGAGAGACAGATTGCCCTTGTTAAAAGTGGTGGTGAAGTTGTTCAGGAAACAAGACTTTACGACTCACAAAAGGGAATTACAAAGACAATGAGAACAAAGGAAGAGGCGGAGGATTACAGATACTTCCCGGAACCAGACCTTCCCCCTCTCATAATAGATTCTCAATGGCTTGATTCAATCAAATCTTCCCTTCCGGAACTTCCTGATGAGACAAAAGAGAGATTCGTTTCAGAATTCGGGATAACCTCTTACGACGCTTCCATTCTTACGAGAGAAAGGGCGCTTGCTGAATTTTTTGAAAAGGCGGCTAACTCTTACAACGGAGAAGCAAAGAAAGTAGCAAACATAATTATTTCTGACTTTTTGGGTGTTTTAAACGAGGAAAAGATCGATATATCCGGTACATCTGTTAAGCCTGAACACATTGCAGAACTTTTATCTCTTGTTGACAAAGGAACGATTTCTCTCAGGGTTGCCAAAGAAGATGTTCTTCCTGAGATGGTTAGAACCGGTAAGCAGCCGTCTAAAATTGTGGAAGAAAAGGGGCTTGTCCAGATTTCAGATGAAGGTGCTTTAAAGCAGATAATCGTTGAAGTTTTGAATAAGAACGAAAAGGCAGTTAAACAGTATAAAGAGGGCGATGATAAGAAAAAGACAAAAGCTGTTAAGTTTCTTATTGGTCAGGTTATGAGAGAAACCAGAGGTAAGGCGAATCCTAAGCTTCTTAATGAGCTTATTCCTGAGGTTCTTGATGAATTGGAATAGTTTAGTTTGGCCCTTCTTTAAGGAGGGTCTTTTTCAGTTCTTCTGCCTCTTTTGAAAGTGAAGGGATGGGAGAGAGGTCGATTACTATGTCTAAAAAATCGGCTGCTTCCTTTAGAAATTTACGGTTTTCAACTGCATATTTGCAGAAATCGAGAAGAGATTGAAATGCCTCGTAGTCAAGACCTCTTTTGACAAGTGCATGAAATAGAATCCTGTACAGCGCAGGATGTTTGACGTAATAAGTGACTTTTTTAAGGTATCCTATAACCGTATCGTAGAAGCCTTCTTCAAGCAAGGTTTGTGAGGTTTCTATGGCTGTATCGATTGCCCTGTTAACGTTACCTAAATTGTAGTAGATATCAAAGAGTAACATCTTAAGCTGTTTGTTATAGGGTTCCTGTTTTAATACTTCCGTTAGCTTTTTGAGAGCTTCCGGATATTTCTCCTCTAAGATAAGTTGCATTATCTCTAATTTTGGATCAGACCTTGAAACCATACCCTTTCCACATATTTTAAGATGTAAAAATTGTACAGGATTATTTGAGAGAGAGAAAGTGAGTACGGTCAAAGAAATTGACATTGAACAGGCAGTAGACAGGGGATTCACCTTTGTTGATGTTAGAACACCGGAAGAATTTGAAGAGTTCCACATTCCCCGTGCTTATAACGTGCCACTTTTTACATCTGAAGAGAAGAGAATCGTTTCTGAAGTTTACAGGGAAAAAGGTGAAAAAGAGGCGAGGCTCAAAGCTGTTGAAATTGTATCACCAAAGATTCCTTCCATTGTCTCTTCCATAGCAGAGATTAAAAAAAGACATGAGAATATTGTGATCTACTGCTGGAGAGGTGGGCTTAGGAGCCTTGCAGTGGCAACATTTTGTAACCTTGCAGGTGTATTTGTCTTCAGATTAAAAGGTGGATACAGGGCTTTTAGACAGTTTATTCTTAGAGATATGGAGAAAGTTCTTGAGAATAAAAGGCTCTACGTTATTTACGGTCCTACCGGTTGTGCTAAAACCTGCGTTTTGAGAAATCTTATAAGACAGGGATTTCCAGCAATTGACCTTGAGGGGCTTGCCGGTCATAGAGGTTCCGTTTTTGGAAATATAGGTCTTAAACAGCCTTCTCAAAAGATGTTTGATGCTCTTCTTTGGGCGAAACTCAGGAAGTTGAAGGATGAAAAGTTTATTATCGTTGAAGGTGAAAGCAAGAGAATAGGGAGACTTTTTGTTCCTGAGCCATTCTGGCGAAAGATGGAAACGGGTATAAAAGTGATGGTTGAGCTTCCCCTTTCAGTTAGAGTTGAATATTCCATGAAAGATTACTGTGTTGGAAAGTATCCACCGGAAGTTTATCTAAAGCCTTTAGGAAAGATAAAGAAATACCTTTCGCCAGAAGTATATAAAAAAATAGAAACGGCCATTTTAAAGGGAAAATACAGGGAAGCTGTGGAGCTTCTTATGGTGTATTATTACGATAAGCTTTACAAACGTTCAATGCCAGAAAGCTGCGATATTAAAGTGGCAGCTGGTTCGGTAAAAGAGCTTGAAGATAAAGTTGTCAATCTTTTGCTGTATCAAGGTACTCTTGAAGAATAACTGCTGCAGCAACATCATCTTTTTCTTTTCGATTTTTAAGCGTTTCAATGTTTTCTGCCGTTACGGTTGAGAGGGATTCGTCATGGAACACGATTTCCACATCAATATCAGTTTTTTTCAGATAGCTGGAAAGTTTCTCGGTAAATTTTTCTATCTTTTCTGCTATTTTAGTTTTTTCACCGGTAGCTGAAAGTGGAAGACCAACGACAATTGTTGATATTCCCAACTTCCGTATGAGCTCTTCTATTTCTTTGAACGTTTCAAGATTTGTTTTCCTGAATATAATTTTTTCTGGTTTTGCAATCACTCCGGAAAGACTTACCGCTACACCTATCTTTTTAAATCCCACATCAAGGGCCAGATACCGCCTCGTTCCTTGCTTTTCCTTCTTTCGCTGTCCCATTTGTGATTACACCTTCTTTCCTGTATTTTAACCTTTGATATTCTTCTTGTATCTGTTTTTCGATCTCTTTCCTTTCTTTGGCAACCTGTATGTAGATTTCAACACGTCTGTTACGTGCTCTTAAGATGGGATTGTTCCACACGTAAAGAGGGCGGGTATTTCCATATCCAACTGCAGTCAGGCGATCAGGGGAGATTCCCTTTGATATGAGATATCTTACCACCGTTGTGGCTCTTCTTAAAGAGAGGTCCCAGGCATCTTTTATTCCTGGAATCTTCTTTTCTGGAGCATTAATGTCTGTGAATCCCTCAACGCGGATAGTGTAATTTCCACCAAGCTTCTTAATGGTCTCAGCTATCTGGTCAAGTGTTTTTTTCGCCTGTGGAGTAAGTTCTATGGAATCTTTTTTAAAGAGAATTCTATTGAAAAGTCTCAACATTACGTACTGTTTTGTGACGACTATCTGGTAACCTGATATCGGCAGGAGTCTGGCTAAAATGCGACCAAACTTCCTCGCAAGATCTTTTGTGTAGAGCTTGATAGGTTTGACTACTGAGAATTTCCTGAAGTATTTTGCTCTCTCTCCCTGGAAGTAAGATAAAAACTTGGCTGCTTTTGAAACGTCAAGGCTACTCATAGAGTAAAGGAGAATAAAGAACGTAAGCAGCAGTGACATGAGGTCACTGAAGCTTGTAAGCCACGCTGGAAAGCTTTTACATTCCTCTTTCTTCTTTCTCACCTTTACTCCCTATTGAGGCAGTTCAACGGCTATCTCTATTCGTCTATTTTTTTCTCTGCCCTGGGGCGTGTTGTTAGGTGCTATTGGATGGGTAGGTCCGTAGCCTGCGGCAGAGAGCAGTTTTGGATCGTAACCGCATTTTATGAAGAGTCGTAACACGGCAGTAGCTCTTGCAGCTGAAAGTTCCCAGTTTGAAGGATACAGTTTGGTTCTTATGGGAACGTTGTCCGTGTATCCTTCTATCCTTAACGGAAGTTCAACTGCTTTAAGTTTTTCACACATCTCCTTTATTATCGGGAGAGCACTCTTGTAAGGTTTAGCACTTCCCGGGGGAAATAGTTTTTCCGTGTTAATCCTTATTTTTATTTCTGTCCCATACTTTGCAACACTTGCTTTTATTCCTTTCTTTTGCAGCAATTTGTGAATTTCCGCTATCTGTTTTTCAATTTCTTCTCTCGTTCTCATTTTAGGGTACATTTTTGGAAAATTTACCCCTATCTTTCTTCCTCCAGGGATGCCGCCTTCTTGAAAGATAACTTCTCCGCCAAAGGCAGAGGTAAGTCCTTTTATAACCTGTTTAAACTTTTCAAGTGATATCGTACTCATAGAGTAAAGTAGAATAAAAAATGTGAGAAGTAATGACATGAGATCACCGAAACTTGTAAGCCACGCTGGAAAGCTTTTACATTCCTGCTTTTTCTTTCTCAAAGGTTACTCCTCTTTGAGTTCAACGCCAAAGAGTCCGCTGAGCTTTTGTTTGAGGATGTTTGGGTTAGAGCCTTTCTCAATAGCCTGAGCAGTCATAAGGTAGGCTTCTTTAAATGTCATTGTAAGGTCTCTGTAGTACTTCAATTTTTTAGTCGTCGGGATGCAGAGAACGTTTGCCAGGACAGCACCGTAAAGGGTTGTAATCATAGCAACGGCCATACCGGGACCAAGAGCCGATGGATCATTCAGGTTTTGAAGCATCTGAATAAGTCCAATAAGCGTTCCAATCATACCGAATGCTGGAAAAAGATCACCGAGTGTTTCCCAGACGGCGGCTTCTGTTGAAAGTTTCTGCTCAATTTGAGCCATTGCCGCTTCCGCGTTGCTTTCAATCTCCGATATGTCGAGTCCATCTATCAGCATACGCATAACATTACCTAAAAAGGGGTCTCTGGCGTAAAAATCGTCAATGCTCGATTCAAGTGCCAGAATTCCCTCCTTCCGTGCTCTCTTTGCTATTTCTACCAGAAAGTCAATTGTTTCAAGGGGATCCGGCATACCTGGATTGATCGTTTTCAAGAAAGCTTTTAACCCTCCTATGTATTCTGCCATCGGGAAACCGGCCATTGCAGCTGAAAAGCCGCCCCCAACTGTAATAAGAAGAGATGGAATGTTGATGAAAGCGCCTGCACTTCCACCGATGAATATTGTGATAGCAATCAACAGGAAAGCCGCAACAAGACCTATCAGCGTTGCTATGTCCATAAGAACACCCCGTTCTTTATTAATAGTTATAAATATTTATCGGTTTAAACGTCAAAAATTTTACCTGGATTAAGAATGTTGTTGGGATCAAGAGCCTTTTTAACAGCTATCATCTTTTCTATTGCTTCACCTACTTCAAGAGGCAAGAACTCTTTTTTCATGAAACCTATCCCGTGTTCTCCGGAAACAGAACCTCCAAGTTCTATTGTAAATCTGAATAAGTCTCTTACCGCACTTTCAACTTTTTCTGCTTCCTGAGGTTCAAACATAAAGTTGACATGTATGTTTCCATCACCGGCGTGTCCGAAGTTTACCACCATTAGATCGTACTTGTCTGCTATTTTGTAAGTACCTTTTATTAACTCGGGTATTTTACTTCTCTGGACGACAACATCTTCATTTATTTTCTTTGGTTTTAATTGAACGATTGCAGGTGAAAGTTCTCTCCGCGCTCTCCATATTTCTTCTCTCTCCTTTGCTGAAGTGGCCTTCTTTATTGTTTTTGCTCCTGCTTTTCTGCACACTTCTAAAGCTCTATCTATGAGCATATCAACAATTTCTCTGTATCCGTCTACTTCAATGATAAGAAGACCGCCGGCATCTGTAGGAAGTCCAAGTTTCGCATAGTTCTCTACGGCCACGATAGAATTTCTATCTAAAAACTCTAAGGCGGTAGGAATCACTTTTGCTTTAAACATATCTGCGACTGCTTGAGCTGCCTCTTCGACATTATCAAAAATTGCCATTGCTGTTCTCACATCTTCTGGAGCAGGGATCAGTTTCAAGTAGGCTTTTGTGATGACGGCAAGTGTACCTTCGCTTCCAATTATCAAATCTTTAAGGTTGTAGCCTGCTACACTTTTAACTGTTTTGGCACCAAGTGTTGTTATTGTTCCGTCTGGAAATACTGCTTCAAGCTGAAGGACATAATCCTTTGTTACGCCGTATTTAACGCATCGAGGTCCGCCAGCATTTTCCGCAATATTGCCACCAATTGTCGAATATTTATAACTTGAGGGATCCGGCGGATAAAAAAGCCCCAATTTTTCTACTTCCTGCTGGAGTGAGTAGGTCACGACACCCGATTCTGTCAGGACGCCTAAGTTGTCTTCATCTATATCAATGATTCTGTTCATTTTCTCTGTTGTCAGAACTATACCGCCATTTTCCGGTGCAGCGCCGCCTGTTAATCCTGAACCGGCACCTCTTGGATAAACCGGTATTAGCTCTTCATTTGCAAAAGTGAGTATTTTTGAAACGTCTTCCGGAGTTTCTGGAAACACCACTACATCTGGAACACCTCTTCCACCGGTTGGTGTTGCATCGTAGGAATAACTTATGCAAAAGTCCATGGAGTCTTTAACTTTTTCACTTCCTATTAGAGACTTAAGATGTTTTGTTATGTAATCCTTCCTCTTCATCTATCCTCCTTAAAATGGCATCTGTCCAGCTTGAAGATGGTATCGGGGAGTTTAACATTTTCCTTCCAGCTCTCTATGATGTAGGTAATATCGCTTCCATCGTCATTTAAAACCTGGAAGGATAACGGAACAGTTTTGTCCTCTTCGAAAACTACTATAATTTGCCTGTAACTTACGTTGTCCTTTAGTGGAACAAGCTCGAAAGCAACTTTATTCTTTAACTTAGCGTCGGATACTATTCTGAAATAGTTGCCAAACTTTTGAGGTGATTCGAGAATCCTGATAATGGGAAGGTAATCAATCCCTTCTTTTAAGGAACTTTTTAAGAGCTTTTTTTCTTCTGGAATGCACGTAAAGACAACTTTACCGTCAGAGACGATTTCCATTTTTGAGTTTTTTGTGTATACCCATTTGAATTTTGACGGTCTTTTGTAATATATTGTGCCTTCGTAGATATCTTTCTCTTTCAAATCCGGATCCAGTCTTGTTATCTGAACAAAAGAGATTTCAAGCGTACGAATCCTTTTTAAACCTTCAATAAATGAGATAAGGTTGTTTTCTGCCTCTGCATTTGTGATTACAAGGAGTACCAAAGCAACCATGAAATATAATAACTTTCTCATCTATCATTCCTCCATGCATATGCCGTATAATTATACTTGACTAACAGTTACGGAGCTAAATATATGAGAATTATCGGCGGAAAGTATAAGGGAAGGCGTCTTTATTCGATGCCTAAAAGAAAGGACACCAGGCTTTTACGACCCACAACAGATAGAGTGAAGGAGTCTGTTTTTTCTATTCTCGATGAGTACCTTGAGGGGACAAGGTTTTTAGACCTATTTGCCGGGACTGGTAATGTTGGTATAGAAGCTATTAGTAGAGGTGTAAGGGAGGTTGTTTTTGTTGAGTCTGACAAAAGATTTTGTGAGCTTATAAAGAAAAACTTGAAGAGCCTGGGTATTTCGCCTGATAAGTACAGGATTATATGTGACGATTTTGTAAAAGCCCTGAAAAAACTGGGTAGAGGCGGTGCTAAGTTTGACTTTATCTACGCTGATCCACCTTACGAAAAAGGTTACTACACAAAAATTGTGAATTTAGTAAAAAATCTCAATCTTCTTGATGAAAATGGTCTTTTAATGCTGGAAGAACCGAAGAAAAATCCTTTTCTGCCGGAAGGTAGTCGATGGATTGTTGAGAGGCGCCATTACGGGACAACAACGCTGACATTTTTAAACTTTTCCCAGCCGGAAGCGGAGGATAGCAATGTTTGAAATCTCTAAAAGTTTTACTTTTTCAGCTGCTCATTCCGTATTTTCTCAGCAATTAAATCCGAAGTGGACAAAAAACACATATCCAAAATGTCGTCGCCTTCCTGGCCACGGTCATAACTACAAACTCACTGTATATCTTGCTTCAGATACTCTTGACAGGTCTCAGATGGTTACTGATTTTGGTCATCTTTCATGGTTCAAACGGTTTCTTGACAGGTGTTTTGATCACAAACTTATTTTAAGCTCTCAGGACGCAGGTAGTATCATGTTTCTTGAAAAACTTGGCATTCTTGAAGATGGGAAAATCGTCCTGCCAGAGATTGAAAAGATGAAACCGTCACTAAAGTTTTACGGTGTAAACAGAAACTTTACTTTTGTCTCTGGAGAAATAGACGTTGAATCTGTTCCTCTTGATAATTTCCACTACCTTACGTTTGACAGCTTCTCCTGTCCAGCTTTCTCTGAAAAGAGTGTGGTTGAGATTGATTTTTACCAGAGACTCCTTGACGGTATTGCCATATTTAGTGAATCGCCAACTTCGGAAAACATGGCTAAATTCTTTTTCAAGTTTATCAACGAAAGTATTAAACCTATGGGTATTGTCTGCAGTAGAGTAACAATACAGGAAACAGAAACGTCTTCGGCTTCTTACACGGAATAAGTAATGGAACTGTTGCTGCCGGCGGGTAGTTTAGCACACACTTTTGCTGCCTTTGATTATGGTGGCGATGCCTGTTACCTGGGTATAGGAAACTTAAATGCGAGGGCTGGGGCTTCCAATTTTACGGTAGAAGATTATCGAAAGGCACTTGCTTTTGCAAGAAGCAGAGAAAAAAAGCTATATATAACCTTTAACACACTATTAAAAAACTGCGAGCTGGAAACCGTCTTTAAAACGCTTGATAGCATATATGATCTTTTACCAGATGGTGTTATCGTTCAGGACATCGGTCTTGCCTCTATGATAAAAAGGGAATTTCCCAAAGTTCCTCTAATAGCGAGCACCCAGATGGGTTTTCACAATGTGAGTGGCGTTAAATTTGCCGAGGATTTTGGATTTAAAAGGGTTATTCTTTCAAGAGAGCTTACTTTAAAAGAGATAGAAATTATCCGTAAATCTTCCACTATTGAGCTGGAAGTTTTTATCCACGGTGCTATCTGCTTTTCCTTTTCCGGGTACTGCTTCGCCTCTTCGTTTATAGGCGGAAATTCTGGAAACAGAGGACGGTGTTCTCAGGTATGTCGTATGCTTTTTAGAGGTGACATCAACGGTTTCATATTTAACCTGAAAGATCTTGCAGGCTTTGATTTTGTTAAAAAGCTTTATGAGATCGGAATCGATAGTTTGAAAGTAGAAGGAAGGCTAAAAGATGAGCTTTACGTTGCAGTTAACGCTTCTGTTTATAGAAAATTTATAGATGAAGCGGTCGGAAAGGTAAAGCTGAAAGAATCTGAGAAAGAGGAATTTAAAAAACTTTCTGCCATCGTTTTTTCAAGAAAACGCTGGAGCGGCTATTTTCCTTCAGACCATCCCGAGAACTGTATTGATCCTTCTTTCCCGGGAAATTACGGCCTATTTATTGGAAGAGTGGTGGAATCTAAAGGTAACCGTATAACTGTTGACAGGTTATCCTTTCCTCTGAATAGACACGACGGCATCTTGATTTTTGAGGAAAATGAACCTGTCCCTGTGAAAGTTTTAAATGTAAGGGGAAAGGAGATTACGATTTCTACAAAAAGAAAATTTAAAAAGGGAAGTTCTGTCTATCTTGTCCATTCTGTTAAAGTCCAGAACCGTTTTCCCGTTAGGAATTATAATGTTTCACCTCTAAAACCGACAGTTTGCCTTTCGATAGAGCTTAATTCAGAAACCATCACGGTAGATGTATTTAATCCGGTCAGGGAGGTGAAAAAACGTTACGTTTTTCCTGTTCAAACTGAGCCGCCGCAGAAAAATCCCATTACTGTTGATGATGTAACCGGTGAGTTTAAAAAGAGCGGTAATTTTTCCTTTGCAGTGTCTGTCGAAAATGTAAAAATTGACGGAAGTTTTTTTATAAGGCGGAGCGAACTTTCAAGTATTAGAAAGAAGATTTTTTCAATTGTGGAGGAGGAGCTTTTCCCTAAAAAAGAGTATAGGTTGCCCGCCTTTACTCATCTAAAAAGGAGAAAACCTTCAGCCGTATTTGCCGTTGATGAAACAAACGCTGCGGAATTTTTGAAGTTTGCCGCTTCAATTGGAAAACCTTTTGTTGTGTTCTTGAAGACCACAAACTTTAATCTTTTCAGAGATTTTATGGCAAATAGAATTTCTGTTGGCGTTGCAATGCCTATGATCCTTAAAACTTACGAAGAAGAGAGCTTTTATTCTTTCGTTAAACGGGCAGTTAAAGCTGGAATTAAAAACTTTTTGGTATCCCACTGTTACGGTTTAAAGATGGTGGAGAAATTTAAAGATATCAATCTGTTTGCCGATTTTACACTCTATACTTTAAACAGGGAAAGTGCTAATTTTCTTAATTCTTAAAAAGAAAATGGACTACCTGACAATAAGTGTTGAGGATGAATTGGAAAATATTATTTCACTTTCAGATTGTGTTGATGTTATTACCATCTATCAGGATACACCTTTATTTCAGTCGCAGGTTTGTCTCTATAAAGTCTTTGCCACCTGTCCAGGGGTGAATATGGTTCCTTTTCATATGTGTTTACAAAATTACAGAATAACCAAAATAACCGGAAGGTTTAAAGACAACTTTGAGATCCATTTTGAAAATTGCAGGACAGTTCTTCTGTGGAATAAACCCTTAAATTTAAATAAAATACGCAGAAAAATCCCCTCTTTTATTCCAAGATTTGACTTTGTTTACAAAAAATATTCCTTTGAGGATATGGAAAAAATATTCTCTGGAAAGGTTTTCTCAGGCCATACGGGTAATGTTTTAAGGGGTCTTGCCTGAAAAAATTACGAATAATCTAATATAATTCGGTAAGCATCTTTCTTAGGAGGAGAGAGAATGACAGTTTGTAAGAGCATGTTTAACAAAATGTGTTTGAAAGACATTCCCCCTTCTGAACTTAAGGGAAAAAAAGTTTTTGTGAGGGTTGATTTTAACGTCCCAATAGACAATGGTGTGATAATGAACGACAAGCGAATCAGGGCTGCTCTTCCAACTATCAACTATCTCATTGACCATGGGGCTAAGATTATTCTCTGCTCTCATCTTGACAGGCCAAAAGGGAGAGACCCACGATACACACTTAAACCTGTTGCCGAAAGATTGGCAAGATTACTGGAAAGGTCTGTAAAATTCATTCCTGACTGTGTGGGTGAAGAGGTTGAAGATGCGGTGAACAGCCTTTCAGATGGCGAAGTGGCGCTTTTAGAAAATGTAAGATTTTATCCTGAAGAGACTAAAAACGATGAAGCATTTGCAAAAAGGTTAGCTAAGCTTGCAGACATATATGTTAATGACGCGTTTGGAACGGCTCACAGAAAGCATGCTTCAACTTACGGGATAACAAAATTTGTGAAGGTTGCCGTTGCAGGTTTTCTCCTCCACAAAGAAATTGAATATCTTCAAAAGGTTCTTGAAAATCCTGACAGACCGTTTGTTCTCATTATTGGTGGTTCTAAGGTTTCAAGTAAACTTCAGGTAATTGAGAATCTTCTGAAAGTTGTTGATAAGATGCTTATCGGCGGTGGTATGGCTTACACTTTTTTAAAGGCAGCCGGTTACGAAGTTGGAAAGTCACTTGTTGAAGACGACTTTATAGAAACGGCAAAAGAGATAATGAAAAAAGCTGACAACAACAGCGTAAAACTCTATATACCTGTTGACAGTATGAACGCAAAGGAGTTTAAAGAGAATACCGAAGTTAAACTGACAACCTTTAAAGAAATTCCTGAAGATATGATGGGACTTGATATAGGGCCTGCAACAACTAAACTTTTTGAAGAAGCCATGGCAGATGCAAAGACTATCGTCTGGAACGGCCCTATGGGTGTTTTCGAAATGGAAAAGTTCAGGTTTGGAACAATGGAGATAGGAAAGCTGGTTGCATCTAAAAAAGAAGCTCTAACAATCGTTGGTGGTGGCGACAGCGTTGCAGCACTTGAGCTTCTGGGACTTGAACACTCTGTTGATCATGCCTCAACAGGTGGTGGTGCATTTCTTGAGTTTCTTGCAGGAAAAGAACTTCCTGGCGTAATAGCTC
The DNA here is from genome assembly GCF_027028515.1 of Desulfurobacterium sp. Lineage (NCBI taxonomy): Bacteria > Pseudomonadati > Aquificota > Aquificia > Desulfurobacteriales > Desulfurobacteriaceae > Desulfurobacterium > Desulfurobacterium sp. Next base: position 79,956 of record NZ_JALVIW010000008.1, read on the forward strand.
TTTCTAATAGAAATTAAAAAAGGGGGCCGGAAGCCCCCTATCCAAGTAGTTAAAGTAATTATAGATTAGTCGTTTGCAATTTTTTTCACAAGTTCATAAGCTACTTTTGCAGCAGTTGCAGGACTCAGTTTTGCAGAGTTGAATTTGGTGTGGAAAAGATCTATTTTCCTGATATCAACTCCAGCAATATCCTTATAGAATTTCAGCTCCCTTTCATCAATCTGTTCAACCCTTTTCGCAGCTTCTTCTATAGATATGCCAAGTCTTTCAGCGCACAGCTTTGCTCTGTAATCCATGGGTGCTTCTATTTTAATATGAACAGTGTTTGGATATTCTGCTAAAATAGCGCAGGCACCATGGCCGACAAGTATGACATTGTTTGAGAAGGCCATATTCATTACAACTTTTACAAGCATTTCTTTAAACGCTTCAAAGGTAACTTCTCTCTCTTCCTCGCTTTTACCTTTTAATATTGAAAAATCAAGAAACTTTTTGCTGAACCGAAGAAAATCTACAAGTGAAAGTTTGGCTGCAAGGTAGTTAAAATCATCAAGTTCTTCAAGTTTGTCGGTTGGAAGATTTAGCCTTTTTGCGGTCTGGATAAGTATCTCTTTATAGAGAACATCGTATCCACAAAGTTTTGCTAACTCCTTTGCAAACTCAAGACCTTTAGAACCGTACTCGAAGGTAACCGTAACAACACCCATCTTTCCCTCCAGGATATTTTTAACTCTGTTTATTTCACCCTCAATAAGTTTATCTCTAAGTATATTAATTATCTCAAAAAAGTCTGATTCTCTCAAGCTTTCAGGGAGTTTTTCAGCAAATGCTGGAAGTTTTTCTTCTATAAATAAGAGAGCTTTTTCGTCAATCTCCTCGGCAATCTCCTCGTCTTCGTAAAAGATTTCAACTGCTTCTTCTATCCATTCCCTCTTCAAATATCTCCTCCAATTCCACAGACGGTAGTTCATCTATACTGTTGAGACCGAAATGGACAAGAAAATCCTTTGTTGTTCCATACAGTTTTGGTCTTCCTGGAGCTTTTTTGCGTCCAATGACCTGGATAAGCCGCTTCTCAAGGAGACTCTTTATAGCTCCATCTGCCGTTCTACCACGGATTGTTTCTATCTCTTTTTTAGTAACAGGTTGTTTATAGGCAACTATAGCAAGAACTTCAAGGAGGTGTTTGGATAGTTTTATTGGTCTATCTTCGACAAATTTTTTGACATAAGTTGAAATTTCCGGTGCAGTATAAAACTTATAACCACCGCCTATCTCTTTAAGGATGATGCCACCGTTTGAGTACTTTGCTTTCAGTGTTTTAAGAGCTTCCTCCAATTTTTCTATGTCAATTTCAAGCTTCTGAGCAATCTCCTCAATACTTACCGGCTCTTCAGAAACAAATATAACAGCTTCAAGTATCTTCTCAACTTCCTGCATTTTCCATCTCTCTCACCACTTTCAAGGTTGCATCGGGAATAGCAAATGATTTCATAACAGAAGAAAAAGAATCTCTCAGAGTTCCATCAGTGTAAAGTTTTTTTAAAAGATTTGCAAGCTTTTTACTGTCTATTTCGTTCTGTCTTACCAGAAAACATCCCTTCCTGTCAGCTATAGGTTTTGCATTGAAGTATTGATGGTCATCCACGGCAAAAGGATAAGGTACAAAGATTGACGGAATGCCGAAGTAAGAAAGTTCAGAAATGGCAAGGGCGCCACTTCTTGAAACTGCGACATTGGCACTCTTATAAAGAAGCCATGGTTTTTCGGTAAACGGTGTGACTAAAGCTTTCACGCCCAGGTTTTTGTACCTCTCCACTAATCCTTTCTCCTTTCCTTCACCGGATATGTGGACTATCTGAATTTTGCTTATCAAGTCTTTAAGCAGTGCAACTGCTGCAGGTGCAATTTGGTTTAAGAACTGTGCTCCCTGACTTCCACCAAAAATTAAAATAGTGAATTTGTCCCTATCAAGTTTCAGGATATTTCTTGCGAGCTCTTTTGAAAGTTTACATTCTCTTATCTCTTTTCTCAGAGGATTACCTGTGAGAACCCCGTCAGGAAAAAACCGGCGGCAGTATTCGTTTGCTATCAGGATTTTGCTTGCAAATTTACTTAAAAGCTTATTGGTTTTACCGGGTATGGAATTTTGTTCGTGAATTATAAGAGGTGTATCTGTTAATCTTGCTGCAAAACCTGCAGGGAGTGAAACGTAACCACCAAAAATAAGAACCCTATCTGGTTTAAACCGGTTGATGATAGAGATTACCTTGAGTGTTGAGGCGATTAAAGAAAAACTTCCTTTAAGCATTTTTAAAGGAGTCTTTCCTCTTACGCCAGAAACGTTAATAAAGATTTTCTCGCAGGGGATTAGATCAGATTTCCTGTATTCTATGCCTTTTTCTGTTCCTATGTACAGAACCTCATTACCAGTTTTAACAAATTCTTCTATAACGGCAACTGCTGGAAAAAAGTGTCCTCCGGTGCCTCCTCCCGCTATGACAATTTTCATTTGTAATTTCCCTGTTCTATTTTTTCAAAACTTACTCGGCTCTTCTCAGGAAGAGAACGGGCAATACTCATCAGAAGTCCTACGGCTATGTACATTGAAATAAGAGATGTTCCACCTTGACTGACAAAGGGGAGAGTGATTCCTGTTGTAGGTACAACACCTATGTTAACCCCAATGTGAACGAGTGCTTCAAGGAATATGTAAAGTGTTAATCCCAGGGAAAGGAATTTTCCCAATTTATCATCTGTTTTGTCTGCAATCATCAAACCAACAACGAGTATCGCGAAAAAGAGGAGAAGAACAATAACAGCCATTATGAATCCACCCTCTTCTCCGATGTGAGCATAAATGAAATCGCTAAAGGCTAAAGGTAGAAAGGCAAGTTTTTGCTGTCCCTGACCAATACCAACGCCGGTTATACCGCCTTTTGCAAACGACACAAGTGACTGAACAAGCTGGTAACTGTCGTTTTTTCCCGGTGCTTTGTAGAAAGCGAATGGATCAAAGAGCATTCTAATCCTTGCTATACGGTAAGGTGCAGTTATTACGGCAAGGACAAACATAAGTGTTCCTATAGCAAGTGGGGTAAATATGTATGTAAGACGAAAGCCGGTTATAAATATCATTGCAAAGATGGATATGAAAACGATCATGGCAGAACCGAGATCCTTTTCTGCAAGGATTAGAAAGATTGGAAAAAACACAAAGAACATAAAGCCAGCAAATACCGATATATTGTTTTCTATTTCGTACCATTTTCTTTCAAGATAGCCTGCAACAAATATAATGAGTGTAACTTTTGCAAACTCAGCCGGTTGGAGAGATACTCCGCCAATTTTTATCCAGCTTCTGGCACCGTTCACCTCTTTACCCAGGATAAGGACAGAAATGAGAATAAAAACGGTAAGTCCGTAAACGAACCAGAGCCATCTTTTATTTTTTAGCTTTTTATAATCAAAAAATCTGTAAGTTCCATAACATGCAAACAGACTCAGGAAAAACGTTATTAATTGTTTGATGAACAGATAATACGGAGGTTTACCGCTTACTGTGCAGAAGTAAGAGCTTCCAGTGTATATAAAAATCAGACCTATTACCGTAAGTATTATTGCAACTGCAAAAATAACCTTTCCAAGAGCATCAGACTTCATTTCAATTCCTCGACAATTTGTTTAAAAATTTTACCTCTCTCTTCAAAGTTTTTAAACATGTCAAAACTTGAACAACCTGGAGAGAATAGAACAGTATCACCTTCTTCAGCCGCTCTATATGCAGAAATTACCGCTTCTTCTAAAGTCGCTTTAAACTCTGATTCTGCAACTTCAGAGAAGAGTTCTTTTAACCGCTTCCCCGTTTCCCCTATAAAGAATGCTTTTTTGACACGTTCTTTCACTATAGGTCTAATTGGTGAAAAGTCAATTCCTTTGTCTTTTCCACCCGCTATCAGTATAACCTTATCAAAGCTGAGCAACGCTTTTTCAAGAGAATCCACATTTGTGGACTTGGAATCGTTAATAAATGTCACGCCGTTTAAAATTTTCACAAATTCGAGCCGATGTTCAAGACCTTTAAAATCTTTTATGGCTTCAAGAAATTTTGATTCATCTATACCAAAAACTCTCAAAGCTAAAAGCGCAGCCATGATGTTCTGAATATTATGGTAACCTTTTACAGGAAGCTCAGAAATAGTAACAGAAAAGCCATCTAAAAATATTTTTCCATCTTTAAAAAAAGCGTCAGCTTTACTTTTCATGCTAAAAGATAGGACATTTTTTCTGTTTAAAAGTGGTTTGAGCGAATTATCGTCAGCGTTAAGGATAATCTTGTCTTTTGTATGTTCTATCAGTTTTAACTTTGCTTTTACGTACTCCTTGAAATCTCTATACCTGTTTAAATGGTCAGGCGTAATATTTAGAATCACGGAGACATTACTCTTAAAATCCTTAAGGTCTTCTATCTGGTAGCTTGAAAGCTCTATGACGGATACCGAGTCTTCTTCCGTTTCACATGCAAAATCGGAAACAGGAATTCCGTAATTTCCACCTATAAAGACTTTTCCTTTCCATAATTTTTTAAGAGCATGATATATAAGGGCCGTCGTTGTGCTCTTTCCGTTTGTTCCAGTAACCGCTATGACTTTTCCCCTCAAATATCTTCCTGCAATTTCTACTTCCCCCAGTACATTGACACCTTTCTCTTTAAAGAACTTAATTAGCGGATGGTAAGGAGGAACGCCCGGTGACTTGACGACAAATGCAGGATTTTCAGGAACAAAAGTTTCACCCTTGTCATCGTAATAGAAAACGGAGTATCCTTTCTTTTCAAGAAGCTTTCCTGCCGATAAACCACTCTTACCCTTTCCCATGATAAGAACGTCCATTTTTAGACCTCGTATGCAATAGTTTATAATTGCTCTCAAGAACTTAAATTTATGGAGTCAGGATGATTGTTGAAAGGCTTGAGAACGGCATAAATGTTGTTTTGAAAGATAGAAAGGATGTCTCTTCCGTTTCCGTTCAGTTCTGGCTCAAAACTGGTGCCCTCTGGGAAAACGAAAAGAACAGAGGTATTGCTCATTTCCTTGAACACATGGTATTTAACGGAACAAAAAACTATCCTGCTGGCACCATAGAAAAGATAGTGGAAAACAACGGCGGTGAAATAAACGCTGCCACTTCTTACGACTATACCTACTACTATGTAACCATTCCCGAAAAACATGTTTTTACAGCGGTGAAACTGTTAAAGGATATAGTGTTTTACCCTCTGCTTCTTCCTGAGATGGTTGAAAAAGAAAAACCGATAGTCCTTGAAGAGATAGCCCGCTCTGAGAATGATCCAAGACAGGTTTTCTGGAGAAACTTTTACCAAAAGATATTCCAGGAGGTAAATTATCGCTATCCCATATTGGGTTTTAGAAATACTGTTTCCTCTTTTACTGCGGAAAATGTCAGAGAATTCCACAGAGACCACTATCACGGCGGCAATCTTACAGTGGTAATTTCAGGAAACATCAATGAGAAGGAATTGTTACACTTTTTAAAGGAAGAGCTTTCCCCGCTACCTTCAAAAAATCCTGATATCCCCCCTTCTGTTGATGAGCCTGAGCTTATACCGAGAAACGAGATAATGAAACATCCAGCTGTTGCCAACACCCATGTTCTTATCGGATGGAAGATTCCCGGCCTTTCACAGAACGTTAATACTGCAGTTTTAAGTGTTCTTGAATCTTATCTGTCATACGGCAGGAGTTCTGTCCTATATCAGGAAGTGATAGAAAAGGGAACAGCTTATGCAGCAATGGGTTTAAAGGATCTTTTCCTGTCATCAGGGCTCTTTTATATCTACGGAATAACAGAGCCTTCGAAAGCGGGGCTCTTTAAAGAGAAGATTTTTGAAATCATCAGGTCATCGGTAGATGAAACAGCTTTTGAACTTGCCAAGAAAAAGGTGCTGAAAACGGAAATCTTTAAAAAGGAAAGTGTTGAATCCGAGGCTGAAGAGCTCGGATACTCGGTAACGCTTTTTGGCAATTTAGATTACTACCAAAAACTGATAGAAAGCATCAAAAAACTCACTCTTGAGGAATTTGTGAAAGGAACGGAATTTTTAAAAAATAAACATCTTCAAATGTTACTTCTTCCAGAGGGAGGCAATAAGTGAAAAAGTTCTGGGAATTTATAGCTACAGGTTTTTACAGTGGAAAACTGCCAAAGATGCCGGGAACGTGGGGTTCAATCACGGCGGCAATTCTCCTCTACTTTTTCTGGCCAGAAAGTATTGTTTATCAGTTGGCTATAATCGCTGTAACGTTTGTCTTAAGCACAATCTCCTCCCAATCTCTATCTGAACAGCTGGGAGATAAGGACCCGGATAGCGTTGTGATAGATGAGATAGTTGGAATGGAAATTGCTATGCTTGGTATAAAAACAACGCTCCCGGCAGTGGTAGCGGCGTTGGTAATCTTTAGAATTATTGATATAATGAAGCCACCACCTATTAAACTATTCGAAAAGTTGCCAGGTGGTTTTGGCATAACGGTTGACGATATGTTTGCCGGCTTATACTCCAACATCCTTCTAAGGTTACTGGTCTGGAGGCACTATGTTTAAAAAGATTTTAATAGCCAACAGGAGTGAAGTAGCTACAAGAGTAATCCGTGCATGTAAAGAGCTTGGAATCAAAACGGTTGCAATTTATTCTGAGGCTGATGTTAATTCTCTCCACGTTAAAAAGGCAGATGAAGCTTACATGATTCACGGTGATCCTGTTAAGGCTTATCTAAACTACTATAAGATTGTTGATATAGCTCGTCGTGCGGGAGCAGATGCGATTCATCCAGGATACGGTTTCCTATCCGAAAGACCCGATTTTGCCGAATACTGCAGAAAAAGAGGCGTTGAATTTATAGGTCCTTCTGTAGAACATCTTAAAATGTTTGGCAGCAAGCTTGAAGCTAAAAGAGTTATGAAAGAGCTTGGTGTTCCTGTTGCTGAAGGAAGCGACGGTGCTATAAGCGACATAGAAGAAGCGAAAGAACTTGCCAAAAAGATAGGCTATCCCGTTATGATAAAAGCCTCTCACGGTGGCGGTGGTAGAGGACTCAGAGTTGCAAGGAACGAAGAGGAACTTATAAACCAGTTTAAAACTGCCGTCGCAGAAGCTGAAGCAGCTTTTGGAAAAGGTGAAGTTTTCATAGAGAAGTATATAGAAGAGCCAAGGCACATAGAGATTCAGATAATTGCTGACAAAAACGGTAATGTCGTTCACCTTGGTGAGAGAGATTGTTCCATGCAGAGGCGCCACCAGAAGGTGCTTGAAATTGCGCCTTCTCCTGTTCTTACTAAGAGGCAGAGGGAAAAACTCGGACAGATCTGTGTAAAGGTAGCGAAAGAGATAGGGTACTATGGCGTTGGAACATGGGAATTCTTGATGGATAAATATGGAAAGTTCTACTTTATGGAAGTGAATCCAAGGCTTCAGGTTGAACATACCATTACAGAAGCTGTTACAGGTATAGACATCGTTCAAGAGCAGATAAGAATTGCAGCCGGCATGAACCTCTCTTTCTCTCAGAAGAGTGTAAATATATACGGATTTGCAATGCAGTTTAGAATTAACGCAGAAGATGTTACCAGGGACTTCGTTCCGTCTCCCGGAACAGTTACCGCTTATTATTCACCAGGTGGTATAGGCGTAAGGATTGATGGTGTCGTTTACAAGGGGTACAGGATTCCGCCTTACTACGATTCAATGATTGCAAAGCTGATTGTTTGGGGAAGAAACTGGGACGAAGTTATCAGACGTTCAAGAAGAGCCCTTGACGAATTTGTGATCAGAGGTGTGCCGACAACCATTCCATTCTTTAAGAAAATCCTGAATGACCCGGAATTTATTCACGGAAAGTTTGATACTTCTTTCATAGATAGAAAGATAAAAGAGTTTACCTTTATCAAAGAGCCTGATCCTGAAATACTCGCTCTGGCTCTTTCTGCCGCAATTGCGGCACACCACGGACTTTAATCGGGAGGATTGACATGGGAAAGAAACTCCAGTTTACAGATGTTACATTGAGGGATGCCCATCAGTCTCTCTTTGCCACAAGGATGAAAACAAAGGACATGATAGATATAGCACCTGTCATTGATAAAGCGGGGTTCTGGTCTGTTGAAATGTGGGGTGGTGCCACGTTTGACGCCTGTCTGAGGTTTTTAAGAGAAGATCCCTGGGAGAGGTTAAAAATTCTCAGGAAGCTCATGCCCAACTCAAAACTTCAGATGCTCTTAAGGGGACAGAACCTTGTGGGTTACAGGCACTATCCTGACGATGTTGTTAAAGCTTTTGTAAGAAAAGCTGCCGAAAACGGAATAGATGTCTTCAGGGTTTTTGACGCCCTTAATGACCTTAGAAATGTTGAAGTTGCAGTGGAAACAGCAAAAGAGTGCGGGAAAATAGTGGAAGGGGCAATATCCTACACTATAAGTCCCGTTCACACAGAAGACCTCTACGTTGAGCTTGCCCTTCAGTACAAGGATATGGGTGTTGATATTATTACGATAAAGGACATGGCAAGCCTCCTTTCACCGGAAAAAGCTTACTCTCTTGTAAAAGCAATTAAAGAAGAAACAGGTCTTCCCGTTCACATTCATACTCACTGCACGAGCGGTATGGCTGAGATGACACAGCTTAAAGCTGCTGAGGCAGGAGCAGACCTGTTTGACGTTGCCATTTCACCAATGGCTTCAGATACTTCACACCCTGCTGCTGAAACAATGGCTTACGTTCTCAAAGAGTTTGGGTATGAGATAGACCTTGATAAAGAAGCACTTTCAAAAATGGCAAAGCACTTCAAAGAAGTTAGAAAGCATTACCAGAAGTACGACATGAACTTTAAAGGTGTTGATGCCGGAGTTCTCGAACATCAGATCCCCGGTGGAATGATGTCAAACCTTGTTAACCAGCTGAAAGAGCAGGGGGCCCTTGATAGGCTCGATGAAGTCTTAAAGGAAATTCCAAGAGTTAGAGAAGACCTTGGTTATCCACCTCTTGTTACGCCCACAAGCCAGATAGTTGGAACTCAGGCTGTTCTTAACGTTCTTGCCGGTGAAAGATACAAGATGATTACACAAGAAACAAAAAATTATGTTAAAGGGCTTTACGGTAAGCCGCCTGCCCCGATAAAGGAGGAAATCATAAAGAAGATTCTTGGCGGCGAGCAGCCAATTACCTGCAGACCTGCAGACCTTCTTGAGCCTGAGTTAGAACAGAGAAGGAAAGAAATTGAAGGACTTGCAAGGTCTGAAGAGGATGTCCTCTCCTACTGTCTCTTTCCACAGGTTGCAAAAGAGTTCTTTGAGTGGAGAGAAAAGGTTGAAAAAGGTGAAATACCCGCAATATCTGAGGAAGACCTTGCCGATACGCTTGAGGAAGAAAATCTCTGTCCTCAGCCGCTTGCTCCAACAGAGTTTATCATTAACGTTCACGGAGAGAGCTACCACGTAAAAATCGCAGGTGTGGGACACAAAGCAGAAGGTAAGAAACCTTACTTTATCAAAATAGATGGACGACTTGAGGAAGTTGTTGTTGAACCGCTTGTTGAAGTTGTTCCAACTGCAGGTGAAGTTGAAATCAGCGGCGGACTTACAAGTAGTTCTAAACGTCCAAAGGCAACGAAAGAAGGCGACGTCACATCACCAATGCCTGCAAAAGTTGTTGAGATAAAAGTTAAAGAAGGTGACCGGGTTAATGAAGGTGACGTGGTCGCCATAGTTGAAGCCATGAAGATGCAGAACGAAGTTCACGCACCTATAAGTGGAACCGTTAAAGCTATTTATGTAAAACCCGGTGATCAGGTTAACCCTGACGAAGCAATAATGACAATAGAGTAAGCAGGAGAGAAGTATGCCGAAGATAATACTTGTCAGACACGGAAAAACTATCTGGAACGCAGAAGGAAGATATCAGGGGAAAATGGACATTCCCCTTAACGAAGAGGGCAAAGAGCAGGCAAGAAGGGCAGGCAATGCCCTTAAAGGTTTTCCTGTTAAAGCCGTTTTTTCAAGTCCGTTAAAGAGGTGTTACGACACAGCAGCAGAAATAGCAAAGCACCACAACCTTCAGGTTCAAACGGAAGAGGGTTTTAAGGAAATAGACCACGGTGAGTGGGAAGGTCTTCTGGCAAGTGATGTTGAGAAAAAATATCCCGAGCTTTTAAAACTGTGGCGTGAAAGACCAGCTGAAGTAAGAATGCCAGGTGAAGGTGGAGAAACGCTTCAGGATGTTTACGATAGAGCGGTTAAAGCTTTTGAAAAGGTTGTATCCCAATTTAAGGACGAGGACATTATTGTTATAGTGGGCCACGACGCCACAAACAAGGTAATAATGTGTCATGTTCTTCAGACAGATCTTAATAAGTTCTGGGCATTTAAACAGGCAAACTGCGGGATAACGGTACTTGAGTACGATCCTAAAACTAAAAGAGTTATCGTTCACGTGGCAAACGCTACCGGCCATCTTGGTAAAGATATAGACTTTGAAGTTCAGAAATCACTCTAAGGGGGAAACTTCTCCCCCTATTTTCAGGATAGCTGCAGTGAAAGTTCTCTTTGATCTATCTAAAAGATTCGGAGACCTTAAAGAGGCTACTTTTTAAGCAGGAAAAACCGTTTTGTAGGAGAATGTCTTTTAGACGGTAAAAGGATTACGTGTCACATCGCTGATACAGGTAGATTAAGAGAAATACTTACAGAGGGAAGAAAAATCCTTATATCTTTAAACCCATCCCATCTTAAGACCGATTCAAAATTAATAGCGGCAGAGATGGAGGAAGGTTTTGTTCTACTTAACACGTCTGTTCATTCTGAGATAGCAGAAAAAGCAATAAGACAGGGTATCCTTGGGTTTATCCCCGAAGATGTCAAAAAGGAAGTGAGAATCGGGAAAAGCCGTGTTGATTTTTTAATCAATGGCAATCACTACGTTGAACTTAAAGGCTGTAACCTCAGGATAGGTGATGTCTGTCTTTTTCCTGACGCACCGACAGAAAGAGGCAGAAGGCATTTAGAGGAACTTATAAGCCTTAAAGAGAAAGGTTATCAGGCTTCTATTCTTATAATGGTTTTGAGAAAGGCTAACCTTTTCAGGCCAAATCACGAGACAGACCCGAAATTTGCAGAAACTTTTTACAGGGCTCTTGAAAGAGGCGTTGAATTCAAAGCTTTCAGAGTCAAGCTTAAGGATAAGAAAGTTGTCTTAGATGGTGATGTAAAACTGACTCAGGAACTTTGAAGCTGCAAATGAGAACATGAGAAAACTTCGGGATAGTACCACCAGTACCTGCGGGAAGGTTTGGGAAACTGCATCTCTCTCAGTCTTCCAAAATTAACATCAGAAGATGCTTTAACAAGTTTGCCCTTCAAAATTTTATCAAGCTGTTTAAGGCTTTTTCTCAGGTGAAAGGGTACTCTTTTCGTTCGTCTGAGCTGTTTTTCAATTTCACTGCGAACATCAAGAACCATGCTCCACTGAAGAAGATTTCTCTCGTCAAGTCCTTCAAGATAAAGTTCATAGAAGAAAAGCAGATTTTCAAGCTTCCTCATTTTTTTTTCTCCTTTATCTCTTTGTGAACATTATCGGCAAAACGGAAACGTTTTTTAAGGCGGGAAATTTAATTGTTAACCATAAATATTTAAAGTTAATTAAATATACCCGTAAAAGGGGCTGAAAGAGAAATAGCCATCCATTTGCCCGATATCGCGATTTTTCTTTACAGACGCAGGTCAGGACTATAAGTTTCAAAATAGAGGAAATGGATAAGCGGTAATTTTATTAACCGTTTATTTTTATGGTTAATGTTTGAGAGGGGAACAGGGTGTTGCTCACACCATCTATCCTGCCCTTCCATTTTATCTGTTCTTCCGTCCGGAAAAGACTATAGAAAATTGACATTTGTTATAGTCAGTGGTAAAATTCAACTATAGAGGAAAAACCTTGATAATCAATGACTTGGGGATATTATGAGGTTTTCTCAGGCAGTTGAGCTGTTTCTCAACTTTAAATCAAAGGAATTAGCCGAAAGAACCATCAAGGAGTACAGGAAAGATCTATCTCTTTTTAAAGAGCTGATAGGTGACAAAGATGTAGAAGAGATAAAAACGTCTGACATCATGATTTTCAGGGGTAGTCTAAACTGCAGTCCTTCTCTCATAAACAGACGTCTTTCCGCTCTCAACTCATTTTTTAACTTTTTAGTTGACATGGAAATTATAAAGAGCAATCCTGTTAAAAAGTCCCTCAGGATAAGGAAAGTAAAGCAGAAAGTCCCGGAAGCCCTCTCTTATGAGGAGGTAGAAAAGGTTCTTCAGGCAGCTAAAGAGAGATGCTACAGAGATTACCTGATGATGAAGACAATTCTTTTCTGCGGTCTTCGTATCTCAGAACTTCTCTCTATAGAGAAAAAGGACATTGTTACTGTAAAAGGGCGAAAAGTGTTGAGAGTTGTTGGAAAGGGCGGTAAAGAGAGGTTTATCCCACTGCCGGTAGATTTTGCACGGGAACTTGAAACCTACATGAACTCTTTAGACGGCGAAAAACTGTTTCCTCTAACCTATCAGGGAGCAAAGTACATCTTTAACAGGATAGCCGAATGTACGGGAGTAAAACTACATCCCCATAAGTTAAGGCATACCTTCGCCACAATTTTAGTTGATAGGGGTGTTGATATAAGGGTAATTCAGGCATTTTTAGGCCACGCATCGCCAAACACAACTGCAAGGTACGCTAAAGTTCGTGATGATGTTATGTTTAAGGTTGCCGACGAAGTTTTTAGCAACGTTAGTTAACTATTGATATTTATGGTTAATATTTTCTTTTTCAAGATGAAAAGAGTGTAGTCAGAAAAAGGAAAATAAATTTTCGGAAGAGTCTAACCTTGAGAACTGAAAAGCAAATGTGAATTTCTATGCCAGAATTTTTAGAAACTTCATGACAATCGTCTTTTCACCGTAGTTGGCAAAGAAGGCTGTCACCTTTGCATTGTCACCAATCCCTTCAACTCTCCTTACAACACCTTTACCAAACTTTTTATGGAAAACAATTTTCGGTTTTTTGTTCTTTTTAACAGAAGAGATGCTTTCTGTTGATGCAGTTTTTGAAGGTCTCTCTTTCCTTACCACCTTTTTAATTAAATGGGGCGGTATCTCTTCAAGAAATCTTGAAGGTTCACTTTCTCTATAACTGCCAAAGAAACGCCTGCTCTTTGCCCTTGTTAGAATAAGAAGCTTTTTAGCCCTGGTGATGGCAACGTAAAACAGACGCCGCTCCTCTTCTATCTGCTCCGCGCTTTCAAGGGAACGAACGTGGGGAAATAGTCCTTCTTCAAGTCCCGTTATGAAAACTACGGGAAATTCTAAACCTTTAGAGGCGTGAACAGTCATCAACGTTACCTTTTCCGCCTCTTCCATCTCATCCTGATCGGAGGAAAGTGTAATCGTGTTTAAGAACTCTAAAAAGAGCTCTTCACCTTTAAGGCCTGTCCTTTCTGCGAACTCTTCTATTGTGTTTCCGAGCTCTCTTATATTCTCGAGTCTTGATTCCCAATCTTCCCTGTACTCTTTCCTTAAATAGTCTTCATACCTTGCCGCTACAGTTATGAATCTGACAAGCTCGTAAGGTCTTAAACTGTTTACCTTTTCTCTTCCCTCTTCTATTATGTGAATTAGCTCCCTTATACCTTCTTTCTGCCTTGTCGGAGCGGTTTCGAGCATCGCTTTAAGGGCTTCAAGATTGCTTTTGCCTTCGTCCAGAAGTTTTTTTATCTTCTCTTCCGCAGCTGCCCCAAGACCCCTTTTGGGCGTGTTAAGAATTCTAAATATGGAAAGTCTGTCTTCATCAAAAAGAATAATCCTTAAATACGCAATGATATCTTTTATCTCTTTTCTCTCGTAAAACTTCAATCCACCGACTATCTGATAGTTTATCCCTGATCTTCTAAGTGCATCTTCAACGCTCCTTGATTGGGCGTTTGTCCTGTAAAAGATTGCTATGTCAGAAGGTTTCGTACCTGTATCTATAAGTTTCTTAACCGTTCTGCCAACAAAGTAAGCCTCTTCCTGATCATTAAACCCTACAAACAGTCTTATGGGCTCACCATCTTCGTTGTCTGTAAAGAGCTTCTTTCCTTTCCTTATCTTGTTGTGTTCTATAACGGCATTTGCGGCAGAAAGGATTACTCCAGAGCATCTGTAGTTTTTCTCAAGTTTTATAACTTTAGCACCGGGGAAATCCTTTTCAAAGTTTAAGATGTTGTTTATATTTGCCCCCCGCCAGGTGTATATACATTGATCCTCGTCACCGACAACGCAAACGTTTCCCTTATCTATCGTTAAAGCCTTTGTTATTTCGTACTGAATACCGTTCGTATCCTGGTACTCATCAATTAGAACATACTGGAAAAATTCAATGTAACGCTTCCTTATGTCGTCGTGTTCGGTAAGCAGTTTTTTTGCATAGAGCAACAGATCGTCAAAGTCAAAAGCGTTCATTTCCTTTAACTTTCGGTTATAGGTTTCCACTATTTCCGAGAACCGGTCGTAACCTCTAAATTCCATCGCTTCGGGAGGAAAAAGGCCAATTTTTACGTTGCTTATCATTGAACCGATGGCTGCAGGATTATAAAGATCCGTATCTAAGTTCATCTCTTTTAAAATGGTTTTAAGAAGATTTCTCTTGTCGTCTGAATCAATAATCAAAAAGTTTGGCTTAAAACCGATTCTTACACTGTGAGATTTTAAAAGTCTAACGCAAAAAGCGTGAAACGTCGCAACAGAAACGCCGGCTTTACCTTTAAGGAGCTGTTCTACACGTTCTTTCATTTCCCTTGCCGCTTTGTTTGTAAAGGTAACGGCAAGTATCCTTTCAGGTTCATAACCAAACTTTTCTATCATGTAAGCTATCTTGTAGGTTATGACCCTTGTCTTTCCAGAACCCGCTCCTGCAAGTATTAACAGGGGAGAATCAAAATAGGTTACCGCCTCTCTCTGCTGTTCGTTTAGATCTTTTAGCAGTTTTTCTATCATTTGACGTCTTCTATCCTTGCACCTTCTTTGTCAACTTCAAGGACAAGGTATCTGGCGTCAATGCCGAGACTTTCAAACACATCACACATGGCTTTTCCAATGTTGTCAAAGTTACTGTCAGCAAGTGCACCTATACAGCTGCCGGCACCGGAAAGGTAAACCGCATAAGCTCCCTCTTTGTACCCCTGAGACAAAACTTCCCAGAAACCGGGGATGAGGTCGCACCGGTAAGGTTGATGAATTCTGTCTTTAACCGCTTCTTTTAAAAGAGAAAAGTCTTTCTTCTGAAGTGCACCCATGAGAAGGGCAACTCTTTGAACGTTAAATATTACATCTTCTCTGGTGTATGTTTCGGGGAGGACGGAGCGGGAATCCTCCGTTGATAAGAATAGTTCAGGAACGACTATTATGACTTTAAGCTCTTCCGGAAAATCAAGTTTTACATAGGACAGATCCCCGTTAGTTGCCGCAACAACAAATCCGCCCGTGTAAGCAGGCAGAACGTTATCCGGATGGGGTTCAAACTTAAAAGCAACATCTATTACTTCAGGAAGGGAAAGTTTCTTTCCTGCTATTTTTTCAGCGGCAAGAATACCACCGACGATAGCCGTTGCGGAACTTCCCATTCCGCGGCCAAGGGGTATTCTGTTTACCTGCTTTACCTTGACAGGTTGATTTAAGCCGAGGTATTCCATCGTACTTTTAAAGGCTCTCAAAAACAGATTTTTCTCGTTTTCTGGAAGCTCACCTTTACCTTCGCCTTCAACTTCTACAGAGTATGCATCAGCAGTTTCTACAATAAAGTCGTTATAGATTGTAAGAGCAAGGCCAAGAGCGTCAAATCCTGCACCGAGATTGCTCGTTGAAGCGGGAACAGAAACCTTAAATTTCATCACTCCTCCACCGTTTAGCTTGAGATAAGATAATAGCTTTGAAACAGAAAAAAATCAAGCTTCTGAGTGAACTAAAGTTCAGTGCACGTTTTCCACTTTGAGATTTAAACGCTGCAGAATGTTGTCAACAGAATCCTCTGCAATGATCTCAGCAATAGTTACAGGCTTTTCAGGATTTACGGTTATCTTTAACGTTCCCGGATCTAAAATAAAGTCAACAAACGCTTTTGCCAGCATTTCAGAAACAGGATCGCCGTTAAGCTCGTTTTTTATCTGCTTAATTAACGCAGCTTTTACCTGATCCTGAGAAATGTGTCTTTCAGCAGCAATAAGGGTTATCACCCTATTAAAAAGTCTTTCATCAGAGTAAGAGATCTCTCCGTTATAAATTGAAATTTCACCCCATCCGCCTAAAAGAAAGTAAAGCACTTCCTCTTCTCTTACCGGCCTGACATTTCCGAAATTGAATTTTAAGGACAGAGTGCCAATATCTTTCAGGTGATATGTTAAATCGGAAATCGTCAGTTTTCTTTTCTCCATATCATATCTGTAAGAGCTTGAAAAATCTGCACTCATTCTATCACCATATCCAAGAGCTTTCAGAATGAGTCTATCTTCCTCAGGAAGTGAGTTTACATAGAAAGTAATTCCCTTGACTTTTACTAAAGCAAAGAGAGGAAAATCATGCTCTCTATCAAAATCTGAAATTACAACTCTGTTTATCGTTACAGGATATCTTGAACCAGCGTACAGCACTTTTATTCCGCTGATGGTAAGTTGATTTCTGAGCAGAGAATAGTCAACACTTCTGTAGCTTACGTCTGCGTAAGGCTTAATTTCTTCAATTTTTTTATCTATCTTTTCTGATACCTTTTTGTTAATATAAATTTTGGCACCGAAAAATGATATTACTAAGAGCACTATAATGGTGAAAACGCCGTAAATAACTTTTTTAGACATGCTCTGTTCCTTCCAATCGTTTTTAAAAGCATACACTAAATGTTATTCGAAAATTTTTAAAAACTTATTCTTTAGTTCCTGTGGCGTAATAGGTTTTGCTATATATTCGTCAAAAAGGTCCCTATGTTTTTCATAATCTTCAGGATACATCGTAAGAGCGATGACTTTAGTTTCTGGAAAATGCTTTTTTATAAATGCAGCAACTTCCGTCCCAAGACCGTCACCAAGGTGTATATCTGTAATAACGATGTCAAACCGTTTTTCTTTCAAAACAGAAAGGGCATCGTACAGTGATTTTGCTTCGTCTATTTCTTCAAAACAAAAATCCTTCAGCTCTTTTGCAATCAACCTGAACGTTTCCCTGACAACAAGTCTTGTGAACAGGACATCTTCCACGATAAGTATGGAAAGTTTCCGGCTGCCGCATTCTGGTTTTAAGCAGTTTTTAGCTTCGTAGAGAATTTTCTCAAGTGCATGTTTTGAATCTTCCCGTTCAAAACCGACAACAACCATCGTTCCATCTTTCAACTTAAATCCGTAAAGATAAAGTCCGTCATCGCCAAGATAGTAAAACTGCTTCTCTTCAAGAGTGAATCCCTCTATAAAAGCTTCTAAAACCTCTTCATCAACGCTTTTTCCCTTTCTTACTATTTCTAAAACGGGCCTTCCTTCTACATCAATTATCTTTGCAAATATAAAATCCTTTCTTCCAAAGATTTGAGAAACCAGTAAACGGAAAAAGTCTATCGTGTCTGCCGATAAGATCAATTCATCGATAGTTGTTTTCTCCTCTTTCTCACTTTTTTCTTTTGTTGAAGAAGCAGAGAGCAACTTATGAATTATTTCTGCGTGCTGTTTCTTAACAACCTCGTTGGGTTGCTCTTCTCCGGTAAGCTTTCTCTCTATTCTCTTAAGAACCTTGCCATTTCTGAATATCAGTGTCACAACTTCCTGAGAAGTTTTGTAATATTCAGTTTGTATATGAAATTCAGTATTGCCCAATCTTAAATTATCATTCCTTGAAAGCAGGCCACTGTCCATTCATCCCTCCATATTCAATCACAATAATGATAAAAATTATACTCAAAACATGCAAGTTTGCGGATAATTTTTTATTTAATTTACCTGCCTGGTGGTTTATTTGCTTAATGCGGTGGTTATTAAGAAACCTCAATCAAATATCAGGCCAGAATCTTCTTCCTCCACATACACTTTAACACTATTTTTGCCGGATTTTTTTGCCTCATAAAGGGCCTTATCTGCCAGTTTAAGTGCCCTATCTATTGAATCATTGAGATCTATCTCGCTCACTCCAAAACTGGCTGTTATTTTTACACCGTTAAAATCATGAGAGGCAATTATTTTTCTTAATTTTTCAGCAACGAAGTAGGCTTCTCTTTTTGATAAATGGGGGCATATAACAACAAATTCCTCTCCACCCCACCTTACAAGCTTATCGCATCTACGGATATTGATCATTATCAGAGCTGCCATCTTTTTTAAAACTTCATCACCTTTAGCGTGGCCGTAGGTGTCGTTAACCTTTTTAAAATCGTCAATATCAATCATAATCAAAGATATAGGAAACTGATACCTTTTAGCTCTTGCAATTTCCTCCTTGATAAATTCCATAAATGCCCGCCGATTATACGCCTGGGTTAGAGAGTCTTTCATAGAAGATTCCTTAAGCATTTCAAAAGTATCATCAATGATTTTTATCAGAATAAAGGCTCCGAGAGAAATAATGGATATGAAGCCAATGAGGTTTAAAGTGTAATATAAAAGCGTACTGACCGGATGATGGTGATACTTTAAAATAAGAATGAAAATTCCTGATAAAAACGCTGCAATGGCACCCACAGCATCAGCATAAGGGAGAATTAAAAAGGCGAGTCCTGGGACAACTGCAAACCACATGTACAAAAAGTGTTCTCCTTGAACAACTATTCCGAAACAAAGTAGAGAAACTGAAAGAATAAGAGTAACGGCAGATAAAAAATAACAGCCCATCGAGTAGATAATTTTTGCAAGTATTGACAGAAAAAAAACTGAATACTCCAAACTTAAACATCAGGGGCTTTCCAAACAGGTAGGCGGGAAAAATTACAATTACCGGAACAAGAAGCGGAGTAAGGTTCAGGACCGTGTTCAGAAAACGCTTTCTGTGTGGACATCTTTCGTAAAGTCTATTTCTGCTTTCATATCTACCTGAAAGAGGTATGAAATCCCAATTACACATGCTAACCTTCTACTTTTTATCGTATACAGCTATTTGGCACCTTACTAAATTTATTATAATCCGCAACATCCAAGTTGTCAAAAAACTATTCAAAATTATTGATTAAGTAATTGGTTGTAAATTATAATTATATACAAGCATAAGCAAAACAAGAATTGCAGCATAGGCGAAATGCCTTTAAGAAATTCTGAAATTAAGAATATGGTACAATTAGCGTGGAGGAAAAATTGCTGAAAAAAGGAGTGAATTTAATCTGCAAAGTTTCAGTGAAAGACATTGCATTTGTTAACGCAATTTTTGAGTGGTATCACGAGGTGGGAACAGTCAGGACACGAGACAACAAAAAAGGAATTATAGAGATCTGGCTGGCGCCGGACTTTGTTGATGAAGGTATGAAGGCCATTGAATACCTTAAAAGTGGTGGATTTGTTGAGAAACTTGAAGTTATAGGTGAGGCAGGAGACAGCTGGCACAGGGAATAGAAAAGCCCGCCTAAGGCGGAGCCATCCGGAGAGAAACATGAGAAGGAATCACTTAAAAACAACCGTTTTCCAGTATTTTCTGATCATATTCTTAACAGATTCCGGAAGCGGAACATAACCAAGTTTTTCAGCAGATTTATCGCCGTGCTTGAATGCCCAGTTAAAGAATTCAGTAACTTCTTTATTTTTTATCTTTTTCTCTCTTGGAAGGAGAATCATTGTTGCAACTGTCAAAGGCCAGCTGTTTTTACCTTCTGCGAGAAGAAGATTTCCTTCGGTATAGAAGTGAGTTCCTAAAGACCATTTAGCATGGGCTGCGGCTGCTTTAAATGTTTCATCGCAGGGCTCAACCCAGTTTCCCTCTTTTGTCTGGAGAACAGCCGCAGAAAGTCTGTTCTGCTTTTTGTAAGCATATTCAACATATCCTATTGCACCAGGAATCTGCTTTACGTAGTTTGTTACACCTGCATTTCCTTTTGCACCTATACCGGTAGGCCATCTTACAACTTTACCGTACCCTATTCTGGACTTCCATGCAGGTGATATTCCGGAAAGCCAGTACGTAAAGTTCCATGTAGTTCCTGAACCTTCTGATCTGTGAATAACTGTTATAGGCATGTGAGGAAGATTTACATCCCGATTATCCTTCTTGATTTCAGGATTGTCCCAGTATCTCACTTTACCCATAAAAATGTCGGCAACCGCCCTGTTTGAAAGCTTAAGCTTTCTATCGCCTACACCAGGAAGGTTGTAAACAACAACTATTGAGCCAATAACCGCCGGAAACTGGTAAAGCCTTCTCCTGTCAAGCTCAGATGGTTTAAGCATCTTGTCGCTACCGCCAAAATCAACGACTCTATCGGTTACCTGCTTGATACCACCGCCGGAACCAATTCCCTGGTAGTTTACTCTATTCCCTGTTGCCTTTTTAAAATCCTTTGCCCACTTAACATAGACAGGATATGGAAATGTAGCACCCGCTCCGTTGATTGTCCATGCTTTAGCTGAAGATGAGGCTCCTAAAACCGTTCCTGCCGTTACTGCAACTGTCAGAGCCGCAACTGTAACTTTCTTCATCTTTCTCATCCTTTTTCCTCCCGAAAATTTTCAAGGTTGCTGATTAAAATATCTCACAAAAATGTTAATTTTTCGTTAAGAATTTGCAGGTATCCTGATAAAAAAAGTTGTACCTTTTCCCGCTGACGAGTCAAATTCTATTTCCCATCCGTGGTGTTTAACTATCGTCTTAACGAGAGAAAGACCTATTCCGAGTCCCGGACTCTCTTTCGCCTTTACAAATTTCTCAAAAATAAAAGGTTTAAGGTTTTCTGGAATGCCCCTTCCGGTATCATAAACTTCTATCACAATACTATCCTCTAATCTGTATCCCTTTACACCGACTTTACCATTTTCTGTAAATTTTACTGCATTGTCCAGAAGGTTTATGAGAAGCTGCTGAAAAAGTATCTTTTCGGCACTTATCTTTAAGTCAGGTTCAACGCTGACGCTAAAATTTATTCCTTTGGCTGCCATTTTATCTTTAAACTGGTGTCCTATCTCTTCAACAACATCACCAACATCTATTTCTACAAACTCACCTTCCTGGCCTTTCATAAGAAGGCTTATAGAGTTAACAATGTTCATTATTCTGTCTATTTGAGATGTCATTTTCCCGATAATCTCAGATTCTGCTTCAAGGGATAAAAGCTCTGCATAGCCTTTTATAACCGTAAGGGGCGTTTTAAGCTCGTGAGAGATTGTTGAAATTATTCTTTTCTTAAATTCCTCTATGCAGGTTTGACTTGTAATATCCTCAATCTCTAACATATAGACATCTTCCAGAGGTTTAGCCTTTATTTTAAGAATTCTTCCGCCCTCTTCGAATTCAGCTTCTGCCTTTTTTCCCTTCATTAACTTTTCGTACATTTTTATGACTGCAAGATAAGGAAATCTATCCCATATCTTATCTGAACTTCCAATTACTGTTCCCGTACTGTCCATGAAAAGTATGGAAGAGGATTCTCTATTTATTACCGACAGGGTTTCAAGGTTCAAATTTATAACCGACTCCCCAGACTGTTTTGATTTTGTACCCTTCATTGCCAAGTTTCTCTCTCAAGTTTTTTATGTGAACGTCTATTGCTCTAATAGAACCTCTGCTTCCAAGCTTCATTGACAGTTCATCTTTTCTTATAGCTTTACCGCTGTTTTCTACCAGTATTCTAAAAATCATAAATTCTGTTTTTGTAAGATATACCTTCCTGCCGTTAATTTCTACGGTTCTAAAGTCATCAAGGAATTGAATACTGCTATGGACGGTTTTCGGCGGCACTGAAATTTCTCCGTGTCGTCGCAGGAGAGCTCTAACCCGTGCAAGCAACTCTTTTATGCTGAAAGGCTTCGTAAGATAGTCATCTGCTCCGCTGTCAAGCCCTTTAACCTTGTCATCCTCACCTGAGAGGGCTGTCAGCAGAAGGACAGGCACATCAATTTTTCTATCTCTTAATAACCTGCAGGCATCTCTGCCTTCCATTCCCGGAAGCATAACATCAAGAATTATTAGATCGTAAGCCTGCCGATACTCGATAATGTTGTTAAGTAGCTTTTCAGAGGTATCAAAAACCCTTACCTTATAGCCTTCGCGGGAAAGAGCAAGTTTGAGGATATTCGCTATTTCCATGTCATCTTCAACAACCGCAATTTTTATCTCTTTCATTTCTGCCTCTTCAGTATTAATTTTATTCACACAAGCAGTTGTTTATATTTTATTAACATTTCCCTTAACAGACTCTTAACAGAGAGGAAGCGTATGATACCGGAAGAGTTTGAAGCTGCCGTTGAGAAAGTCCTTTCAAGTTCTGGATTTGATTTAAAGGTTGTTTTCACGGAGCTTGACAAGTGGGACGAGGCAGTTTTCCTCACGCTTGCTCTTATAAACGAAAAAGAAAAAGATTTCGTAACAATACAGGAATCTTTTAAGGTAGAATACCTCCTTGAAAACGGGAATGTCATCAGTATTGCATTTAGACCAACACCCATGGACATGTTAGAGGAGTAATATGGAAATTATCGACGTGGCACTAAGAGCGGCAGAGAGAGCTTCAGAGATACT
This sequence comes from Desulfurobacterium sp., assembly GCF_027028515.1. Lineage (NCBI taxonomy): Bacteria > Pseudomonadati > Aquificota > Aquificia > Desulfurobacteriales > Desulfurobacteriaceae > Desulfurobacterium > Desulfurobacterium sp. Next base: position 102,729 of record NZ_JALVIW010000008.1, read on the forward strand.
TTTAGGTTACCAGGGGCGTCTTGAGAAAGAAGAGATAGCCTTTAAATCAAAAAACGATTATGTGACAAAAGCTGACAGAGAAGCTGAAGAAAAGATAATAGAAACGATAAAAACCTATTTTCCAGATCATTCTATTGTAGCAGAGGAGAGCGGTACGTCAGGGAACAGCGATTACACATGGTACATTGACCCTCTTGATGGAACGAAGAATTTTATACACGGACTACCTATGTTTTCCGTCTCTATAGGTGTTGCTTTTAAAGGTGAAATGATAGCCGGAGTTGTCTCAATTCCAAAATTAAATGAGGTTTTCTCGGCTGAAAAGGGAAGCGGTGCTTTTTGCAACGGTGAAAAGATAAAAGTAAGCGATAGACCTTTCAATGAAGGGTTGATAGCTACCGGTTTTCCCTTTAAAGGAAAAGAGATGTTAGACGATTATCTCGTCTGTTTTAAAGAGGTCTTCTTTTCTGTTTCTGGCGTAAGGAGGTGCGGTTCTGCAGCAATAGATCTTGCCTACACGGCAAAGGGGATTTTCGACGGATTCTGGGAGCTCTCTTTAAAAGCCTGGGATATCGCTGCAGGCGTTCTTCTCATAGAGGAAGCAGGCGGCACCGTTTCCGATTTTAAAGGAGGTAGAGACTTTTTAAGGACGGGAAATATCATAGGAGCTTCCCAAAGCAGCTACAAACATCTATTTTCAATAGTGAACAAATATTTAGGAGGTTTTTAGAATGGATGAGAAATGCAGCAGCTGCAGTCTAAAGGATAAATGTTCAACAGTGAAAGATCCTATCGATCAAAAGCTTATCTGTAACATGTCAAAGATTAAACATAAAATAGCGGTTTTAAGTGGTAAAGGTGGTGTAGGAAAAACCACTGTTGCCACAAACCTCGCCGCTTCTCTTGCTAAAAAAGGCTTTAAAGTCGGACTGTTAGACGCAGACATTCACGGACCTAACGTTGCGAAAATGCTCGGCGGTGAAGGTGCAAAACTTCACGTTAATCCGGAAACGGAGCTTATAGAGCCTTACACGCCCGACGAAATGCCAAATCTTAAAGTGGCAAGCATGGCTTTTCTGCTTCAGGATTCAAGTCAGCCGGTCGTATGGAGAGGACCCCTAAAACATCAGGCAATAAAGCAGTTTCTTGCAGAGATGGATTGGGGCGAGCTTGATTATCTCATCATTGATCTTCCTCCTGGAACCGGTGATGAAGCTTTAAGTATTGCGCAGCTCATAAAACCTCTTGACGGCTTTGTGATTGTAACCACACCACAGGAAGTAGCGTTGCTTGATACTAAAAAGTCCGTAAATTTTGCAAAGATGTTAAAGGTGCCTGTCTTAGGTCTAATTGAAAACATGAGCGGACTCATATGTCCTCACTGCGGTAAGGAGATTGAAATATTTAAGTCTGGCGGTGGAAGAAAAGCAGCAGAAGAACTTGACATAGAATTTCTGGGGAAAATCCCTCTTGAGCCTAAAGTTGTAGAGACAGGTGATGCAGGAAAACCGATAGTAATAGCTGACCCTGAATCTGTATCTGCAAAGGCTTTTGAATCCATAGCTGATAAAATTATTGAAAAGGTAAGCTGAAGATGAAAGTTAAGATTGACAGAAAAACGGGAGCGGCTCTGCTGCTCCTTATCATTTTTTTATCTTTTGTTTTCATAGGTCTGTCCCGGAAGGAGTGGCTTTATGTATATAAAAACGGAAGGCTTTTATGCCTTTCCTGTATAGGGATTGAATAATGAAGGTACCCTTTTTTAAAAACAGAAGATTTTATCAGTCAATTACCGCAATAATTTCAAATCTTGCTGTATGGAACTTTTTTAGCGGAAAACTTTATACCGGCATTTTGAAAGCCATTCCTTTTCCGTCAATGAACTGTTACGCATGCCCCGCTTCCGTCTTTTCATGCCCAATAGGAACACTCTCTCACTTAATGGTAATGGCAAAATTCCCGTTTTACACCCTCGGTATTTTAGGTTCCGTTTCTCTACCCTTCGGAAGATGGATATGCGGCTGGATATGTCCGTTTGGTCTTCTGCAGGACATGCTTTACAAGATTCCAACACCAAAAGTAAGAATGCCTAAAAAGTTAGAACTGATTAAGTTTGCTATGCTCCTTTTCCCTGTCCTGATACTTCCTTACTTTTTAAAGAAACACCTTTTCTGCATGATGTGTCCGGTTGGAACGCTTGAGGCAGGACTCTACTGGGTGGGATTTCATCCTGAGATAAGGAGACTTGCCGGAATGCTTTTTTCTTTTAAAGTTGCCGTCATGATACTCATTGTGGGAGGAGCGATTTTTACAAAGAGGCCTTTCTGCAGGTTCTTCTGCCCGTTAGGTGCTCTTTTTTCACTCTTTAACAAAGTATCACCTATAAGGTTTACACACGACGCATCCCTGTGTACAAGGTGCAACCACTGTCAGGATGTATGCCCCGTTGACCATAAAATTTATGAAGATCCGAACAGCACCTCCTGCATAAGGTGTTTAAACTGCATAAGAGACTGCAAAGCCCTTGATATAGAGTATCCTTCTATCTTTAAAATTCCTCAAGGTAGGAATCATAACGAGAAATCTCCTTCTTAAACTTGTCCAGAATCTTACGCCTTATGTGCAGATAGAGATTTTTATCAATTGTCTCAACTACTGGAACAAACTCTCCCGATTTTGACTTTCTTGTCGGCATCTGTATAAAAAAACCCTTGTTTGACTCTATAATTTTTATGTCTTTTATTTTGAGAATACCGTTTATAACTACTTCTGCAACGGCCTTTACATTTCCTCCTATTCCGCTTGTATCAAATGGATATATGCGAACATCAGTAACTTCCATGTCCATTACAGGGAGTCTTTCAACAGCCTTTTTGTCCAAGATTCCTCCTACAAAAGGGAAATTCCGTCCTGTATGAGACGGAAAATTTCTCTATCAAACTCCTGCCATCTCTGAAGTCTCTTACGAGAAATTACCTGTATAGGGAAAAATATGCCTGTCGTTTGATACACGTGATATCCCGCTTCCATTAAAGTTTTTAAAAACGCGGTTTCATTACCTTCAAGTATAACAATAACTTCCCGTTCCCCTTCTCTATCTATCAGTTTCAGCTCTTCTGGAATTACAATTTCTTTTATCCTTTCAACAAGTCCATTAAGGGCTCTTTTCCAGTTTTCATCGCCTGAAACCTCGTTCCACCATGGAGGCTTTTCCTCAAAAGAAGGAACTTCGCAAAAAACAACGACTGCCTCCGTTCCTTCACTTATCTCTACATCTTCTACCGGTACGAACACGCCGTTTTTATAAACCACCTGTGCCGTTTTGAACTTCCCTTTCATGGTTGCATTCTCCAGATGTTAGCCTTACAACTAAATTTTGAGAGAAAAGCCTCACTTTTCAAGCTAAAAGGGAAAATCATGGGTTTTCTTTCTAAATCCGCATTGTTTGATAGAATAATACAACAACTAACACGGAGGTTGCAATGAAAGTACTGGCAATTAACGGCTCTCACAGAAAAGGCTCGACTTTAGAACTGCTTAAGATAGCTCTCGATGAAATAGACTCCAGTACAGAAAAAGAAATTGTATCCCTGTCGGACTACGAAATCGGTTACTGTAAGCTCTGCGGCGCCTGCAAGAAAAACGGCGGAACATGCGTTCTAAAAGATGGTTTCCAGGAATTAGCGGAAAAAATGACTGCAGCTGATATTATCGTTGTAGGTTCCCCCGTTTACTTTGGTTCAATAACCGGAAAATTGAAATCTCTGTTTGACCGTTCAAGAGCATTAAGGGTAAGCTGGTCTCTTAAAAACAAGTTCTGTGGTGCTCTGGCAGTTGGAGCAACTATTCACGGCGGGCAGGAACATACTATTCAGGCAATTCACAGCTGGGCTCTCATTCACGGCATGCTTGTATTTGGTGACACATCACCAACAGCCCATTTTGGCTGCGCAGCAGTGGCGAGTCAGAAGGACGGCAAGTTTGAGTTCAACAAAGGCGGCATTGAAACGGCAAAAAGCCTCGGAAGGCATATAAACGAGATAGCCGAAATGTTAAAGTAGTCCAACTTAATTAAAACTGCATTTACGCTGGTTCGAACAATGAAAAAACGATTGATGGAAATATACAGGGAACTTTTCAAAGAAGATTACGTGGAAAAAAGCATGGAAAGATGTAAAAATTCCAGATGTTTGTGGCTTGTTGTTGACATTTCATCCGTTTCAAGTATTGTTTCTGCCGATTTGGGAATAAGAAGACAGCGGGAAAAAAGACCGATAATAACATCCAAAAAGGTGAAATCAAACTACATCTGTACGTTTCTCACAACAAAAAGCAGACATTACGGTTATGACCTTGAACCTGTCAGAGTGGATTTACAAAAATGTAATAAACTTTGTGATGAATTTCACTTCATCAAACAGAGTTACAAATTCATCTATATAGATTTCAGGAGAAATACACGCAGGAAAGTTTTTAAAATTCCAGAATACTTTGTAAAAGACGAAAATCTGCTTAAATTCTGCGGAGTATGCGGTGAGTAACTTTCTGTCACCAGAAATCATCGACAAGATAACTTCCGTTTTAATCAAGAAGTTAACGGAAAAAGAAAAGCAAATTATACTTAAGCAGTATGGTGAATGCAGCTTTCAGGTTATAAGGGCTGAAGTTTCTTACATCCTTACGGAGAAAAAGGAAATTATTGAGCAAAGAAAGGAAGTAAATTTCAGTTTCCTGTACACTATAGTACGCAACTACTTTCAGGATAAATTTTTAAAGGGTAGAATCCAGCACATTTTAAAAGAAAAGTCTCTTCCCGAATTTTCAGGGAAAAGTATAAGCCGCTCAGTCATAGCATTCCTTTTTGCAGAAGAGATGGTAGAAATAGTAGCTAACCATCTCTCAAGCAAGGAACTTGAAACACTATGTTGGATGATGTTCAACAAAAAGTATCCCTCTGAGGAAAATCCATTCTTATCAGCCCTATCCAGAGAGGCCAAATATAAAAGGTGGAATAGGCTAAAGCCAAAACTGAATTCTCTCTTTAAGGAATATGGATCTTTAAACGAAGAAGAATTTGTGCTTTTCTGTGAACTCTACATGTCAAAAATCTGTAAGAAATTTCGTTTAAAAGGGTAGAAGGTATGGCTACATTGAATGAATTATTGAAGGACTACATTGAAATTAATGGAGAAGTAAAGGTGATGTTTGAGCATAGAAAAAACGTGACAGAAGTTCAAATAGGCGATGTTTTAGAGTTTACAACAAATAAAAATCCTATACTTGTCTGTGTATTAGATAGTGCTTTTCCCTGCGAAACCGTTCTCATGTCCTACCTCTGGGAAATGGCAACTTCCAGCGACCTGATAGTCAACTTTGAACATCCTTTAAGGGACAAATGGATTTTGCAAGGTGATATGGTTCTTTACATAACAGAAAACTTGCTTGGCTCGGCAAAACTTGTCGGAAGAATTGACAAAAAAGATGTTGAAATTATAAAGCGCTATTTAGAAGACGAAACTTTTTACCTTCCGAAAGATAGATGCGGAATAGGGGATAAGCTGGCCGTTAAACGGGAATTCAAATTATTTGAAGCCAAAAGGAGCAGGGAATTTCTCTTCAACCTTATAAGAGAAATAGAAGAAAAGGAGAAAACGCTCTTTTACGTATCGGGTAAAACGTTAGAAATGCTGCCAGCAGTAGCCGGAAGAGAGAAAGAGGCCGTAGCGATGGAAGATTTTATTGTTTTCAATCACGAAAATAAACTCAGAGTGAAGGTAATAAATAGCAGTATTATAAACAAACCGGCACTAATAAAGGTACTTAACATGGAACTTTACGTTGATAAACTGCCGGAGGAATTTATCATAGAGTTTGAAAGGCCTGTAATGAGTAACATTGAGTACATTGCCAAAACAATTTCCATAGAAGGTCGATAATGGGCTGGTTTGGAAAATTAATGACAAAAGAAATAGAATTAACTACAGAAGAGACAAATAAACTAATCAGAAGCGGTGAGGTTGACGAGGAAGACCTTCCCTTTCTTTTAAAGGCTGTTAAAGAAAAAAGTCTTCCCTGGTCAACAGCTTTTGAAACTTTCTATGCTATTAAAAACTTCAAGCACTTTAAACGACCTAAACTATTTAAAAACTTATTTGGACTTTCAGAACAGGAAATTTCTGATCTCTTTTCAAAAGAAGTAGTAAAAGTTAAATTCCCTGTTGTAAAGTATGGAAAGGGTAAAATAATAACGGCACACTTGGTACCTCTTCAGAACTCCGTTTTAAACTTTTCGAAAGTAGATGATGAACTGCTAAGTGTAATTAAAAGAGCAACGGGAAAAGGATTTGCTGTTACATTTGATTCTTCTTTTAGTCAGGACTCGTTTATGCTTGCTGTCGTAGCGGGGCTACTTGCAGAAGATAAACACTTTCTTTCTCATCTCAGTTTCACCGGAAGTGTTGATTGTTACAGAAATATTCTTTCTGTGGGTCTTATCGGCGAAAAAAAGAAGATAAGTGAAGAGCAAAATCTAAAACTTATAACTGCTGAAGACGTCAAATATCTCAAACAATTGAAGTGCTATCTCAAACGAAGTATTCCTGTACCTTTCCCGCTAATGGTCGGAAAACACAAAGAAGCCGTAAAAATTTTCTTTAGAAATTTTGAGAAAGAAACTAAATTAAATTGTGATGCCGTGTCGAAGTTTTCCGGTATTTCCCTTTCCGATATGGGTGTAGTTAAAGGGAATTCCCTGGAAAACTCCCTCGAAGCCTTCCACAAACTTTTAGAAGAGGAATTTTCCAGTAAACTTTTAAAAGTTACAGGGAGAAGAGAAGATGCAGTATTTCATATTACAGGTGTTGTCTCATCACTGATGTACGGAGCCGGTATAATTTTCGGGGTAAGAAAAAAAGCTGTCCTCTATCATTATCAGGACGGTGAATATCATCCGATACTCGCCATAAGTAGAGAACTCAAAGAAATAAAACGCAGTAGAAACTGGATTAAAACAAGCCAGATAGAAAAAGGAAGCAATAAAGAAGCCGCAATTACTCTTCACATAGCAAGCCATAATCCTCTCGGTTCCACCAGGGCTTTTGTAAAAAATTATCTAAAAAATGCATCCCATTTTTATATTACACTAAAGGAGAACACCGGTAATGTACCTTTAAATCGGGAAATATGGAAAACCGTTGTTTCAGAAATCTATTCTGAACTAAATAGACTGCGAAGCGAGTATATGGTCGAGAGATTCCATATATTCTTGAGCATTCCATGTCCGATGGCTTTTGCTCTCGGAGCATGTGCCGGAAAGTTTATACCGGCAACCATATACAACTATATTCCAGAAAAGAACAGTTATTCTGCCGTAATAGAAACAGATAAGTCAAAAAATATTTTTTAATCTGCGTCCACTAAATTAAAAAAATTTCGTTATATAATATACGAAGGGTGGTTTTAAAAAGAAACAAAAGGGGATAGCATGGAAAAAGAATTTGAAATCGTTGCCACAGCAGCTCTCCTTCACGATATAGGCAAGTTTTATAGAAGAGCTGAAGGTAAAAGAGACTCTCATCAAGTTATGTCCGAGAAGGCAGTTTTAGGAAAACTTTCCGCTGGCCTGAAAAAATTCTTCAGGGATAATGAAATTAAGGAAATAGCCTTACTTGTGAGAAATCATCATTACGGAAGAGAAAAACTGGATAATGTTGAACTAACAAGCTCTCTTCAGGCTTTGATAGATGGTGATAGGCACAGCGCCGGACTTGATAGGCATAACATAGAAGAAAAATATGATGAGAAGCAGGTTACAGAAAGACCCCCCTTATTTGTATATTTGAAGAGATTGCTTATAACAAAAAGCGAATAAATGATATCTCTGAGCTTCTTTCAAGTGATGTTTATGTTTACAAATTTAAAAAGCTTTCTCCGGAGAGTGCTTTTCCCGAAAAGCAGATATTACGAAGATGCGAGAAACGCAGATTACCGGCAACTTTGGAAAAATTTGTTGACGAGTTCAACTCAATAGAAAAAACTGCAAATTTCAACCTATTTTATGAAGCGATGAAATCCGCTATTATCAGATACACGTGGTGTATTCCTTCAAATACCTATGCACCGAGGGGATTCTCCATACCTGACGTTCCTTTATGCGATCATTTGACCTCTTCTGCCGCAATAGCTGTTGCTTCTTACCGCTGGCGCCAGAGTTATTCCGAAAAAAGGCCAAAATATATTCTACTCTCCGGTGATTTTTCAGGAATACAGAACTTCATATTTTCAAGGTACGGAGAATCAAAAAAGTATGCGGCAAAAATTTTAAGGGCCAAATCCCTGCTTGTCAGTTTTGCCCTTGAAACCATAATTACCCGGATAGCAGAAGAGTTTGAAGTAAACAGAGCTTCTCTTCTTTTAAATGCAGGTGGAAAATTTATGATGATTTTACCCGATATTGATGCAGAATCCAGAATTAGAAATATTAAACATCAGCTTGAAGAGGCACTTATAAAAAATCACTATGGACTTCTTTCAATTAATCTTGCCTATGTTAAATTAGAACCGGAAGATTTTGAAAAGGGAAAATTCCTTGAAAAATTAAAGGAATTACATATTGAAGAAGGAAAGCAGAAATTCAAATCCTTTTCCATCAAAAACACGGAACAGTTTGCCGTTAAAAATTACATTCAATCTCTCATGGGTAAGTCCCCATGTTCAATATGCGGAATCCGCCCTACCGGCAAAAATAAAGAAATATGCAGTTTATGTGATTATTTAAAGAACCTCGGAGAAAAGTTACCAAAAGCAAAAGCAATAAAAGTTACACCGAATCATGAACTCTTCCCCCTTCCAGACATAAAAGCTTACACGGATACAAATAATCTGATTTCTGAATATAGAAGTGCACCGGATGATACTCTCATTTTTTCCATAGGTGAGTCAGTACCGGGAATTCCAGCTAAAAATGTGAATGTCCATCTACCGGTCAATAAGCCCGGCGCAAATTTATCTGAAATAATAAAAGAAGAAATTATTAAAAGATGCGAGGAAAATCCAGATATACCGACAGTTAAAACTTTCTGCCAGTTGGGTATTGAATCCCTAATTTCAGATGAAAAAGGATTAAAAGGAAAACCCTTCATCGGTGTTCTTAAAGCAGATGTTGACAATTTAGGTTTTATTTTTATGAAAGGTTTTGTCGGAATAGAAGGTTCTGAAGATAAAAGCAGGGAAAGTTTATACTCCGTTTCCCGCGTTTTATATCTCAGCAGAATGATAGATTACTTTTTCTCTGTTGTTCTCACCAGCAAATTTGAATTGAAGGATAAAGGATTCCACAACATCTATACCGTATTTGCGGGCGGTGATGACCTGTTCCTGATAGGACCGTGGGAAACAATGTTTAAATTTTCTGAAGAGATGGAAAAAGAATTCAAACGGTATGTTGCCTACAACCCCGATATTACATTTTCTTCCGGTATTTTTGTTACAAAACCGGACGTTCCCGTATATTTCCTTGCTGAAGGAGCAGAAGGTGAGCTTGAAAAATCGAAGAAAAAGAAGAATCGCATCACTGCTTTCGGAAGGACGGTAACCTACGACGAATTTAAAGAGCTTCTCCGGATAGCTGGAGAACTTGAAAGAGAAATGGATAAGAACAACGTTTCAACCGCCCTTGCGTACAAACTTATAAAACTTTCCGACATGGCAAATTCCATACCCGAGGACGGAAAGAATGCTTTGTGGAAGGCGTATCTGAGTTACCTTATAAGCAGGAACTACGGAAAAGAAAATCATAAAAACGACGAAGAGCACATCACTTCGTTCCTGAGAAAGTGGATTAACTACATAGAAATTTACTCTGAAAACATCAGCAGAAAAGAAAAAGACAACAAACTTTATATAGCATTAGTTAAAGCCCTTTACAGGAGGAGAAGATATGGAAACTAAACACCATCCCGATCTGGAAATTATCACAAAAATGTTTAGAGAATACCTTTCCGCAGACCGGAAAAAGCAAGCAAAAGTGTTAAAAGATACAGCAGAAAAAGTGGCAAAATTGTTTGCAGAAGATAAAACGTCAAAACACCAAATTCGCAAGCACTACCATAGACTATTGGATATAAAAGAAAGAATAAAAACGAAAAATACGGATGACATTAAGGAATTCTATCCAGAAATAGCAATGACCGCAGCTTATGCAACATATGACAGAAGCAGAAATAATATTGGAAATGCCTTTGAAAGATTTTTAAAAGAACTAACTAATGAAGCAATCAACAGCAATAAAGATAACTTTCTCAAGCTCATGACTCTTTTTGAAGCAGTTGTAGGTTATGCAAATATGTATGTTAAGAAAAATTAAAACTGGAGGAGAAGATGGAAAGATTAAAAGAAATAGTCACGATTGAAGGAACTGTTAAACTTGTCACGGGTCTTCATATAGGAGCGGGAAATGATGAGATAAAAATAGGCGGAATAGACAATCCTGTAGTTAGGAATCCTATTACCAATGAACCTTATATTCCGGGTTCTTCCATAAAGGGAAAAATGAGATTTCTTCTTGAGTGGTACCTTGGAAAAGTAGATATGCAGGGAGGCAAGCCTTTTTCAAACTTTGATGGAAGTAAAGAAGCAGAAGTTATTTTGAAAATTTTTGGTGTTTCCGGTTCTGAAGAAAACAGGATAGGCCCTGCGAGAGCGTCTTTTTATGATTTGTTTTTAACAAAAGAAAGCAGGAAGCTTTTAGAAGAAAGAGTCGGTGCATTAATGACAGAAGATAAAGCTGAAGTGATGGTTAACAGAATAAAAGGAACCGGAGAAAATCCAAGGCATACGGAAAGGATTCCTGCAGGTGCAGAATTTAAATTTAAGCTTGTTTACAAAATTTTTGACGAAGAAGATGAAAAACTGTTTGAATATCTACTTAAAGGTTTGAAACTTCTTGAAATAGACGGAATCGGTGGAAGTGTATCAAGAGGTTATGGAAAGATTAAATTTGAGAAACTTAAAAAGAAAACCTTAATAGGCAAAGGAGAAGAAGATATAGACCTTGAGAAAGTGGAGCTTTAAAATGGAAGCAATAAAAATAGTTATAGAACCATTAACACCATTTTATACACCACTACAGAGCAATACACTCTTACAGAGCGATACACTTTTTGGAGAATTCTGCTGGCATTACAGATTTTTATATGGTAGAGAAAAGCTTGAGAACCTGATTAATAACTATGACACGGAACCTGTCATGGTTTTCTCCAACGGCTTTCCCGAAGGATATCTGCCGTTTCCTGTTATACCTTTCAGAAACCTGCCAGTAGCTGAGAAAAAAGACATTGGCATATACAAAATTCTCAAGAAGTTTAAAAAGCAACCCTTTATAGAGAAAAAGCTCTGGAGGGAACTGATAGAATCAGGAAAAGAAATAACCGCTGAAATTCTCTTTGAAAACTTTACCAGGAAATCAAATGAAAAAGAAGCTCTACCGTCTTACAGAAAAGCCAAACAGATGCACGTTACAATCGACCGTAGGTTCGGAAGTCACCTTGAAGGCCATCTGTTCGATAAGGAATACCTGTTTTTCAACAAAGGTTCGAAGATTGAAATCTACTGTAAGTTTAATTCAAAACGGATAACTCTGGAAGAAGTAGAACAAACATTTCATTTTATGGGTTTGAACGGATTTGGTGGAGAAAAAACAACCGGTAAAGGAAAATTTGAAATTGTGTCTATTGATGAATCTGACCTTCCGGAAACAGCAAATCCAAACGGATTTATCTCTCTTTCAACCGGAATGGTTAAGGAAGGCGAAATAGAAGACTACTATGCAAGATTTTTCACCAAGTTCCCCAAACATGGACCTGAAGTTTGCCCCGAGGGAATAAACATATTCAAGAACCCTGTAATTCTCACGAAAGAAGGGTCTGTATTTAAATGCAAAGAAAGAAAAGAGGTTTACGGTAGAATTTATAAGATTTCTCAGAATGATAGCTATATCCACTGTGCAAAAATACTTCCACTGTTTGTGAGGTTGCAATGAAAAGCTATAAGTTAAAATTAACTGTTGAAACACCAACTCATATAGGAACTGGAAATACGTATTACGATCTTGAATACACGGTAAAAAACAAAAAATTTTATGTAATTAATAAGGCTAAATTTTTTAAACGCCTTGAAAAACTCGGGAAAATTGACTTATTTACAAAAATAGCAGCAAAGGGAGATGAATCGTCTATAATTGAAATAAGAAAACTTGTCCATAACAATTTCAATCCGGAAGACAGTTTGGCTAATTTTGAAATTGATAAAGATGCCCTATCAGATCTTGAAAAAAAATTATTCAGATTTGCAAACATAGAAAGGCATAGAAGCGGCAAAATAATGGGGATTTTAAACCGGATGAAAATAAGAAAAACTTACAAGAATCCCTTATCTTTTAAACCTATGATTCCGGGAAGCAGTATAAAAGGTGCAATAAGGACAGCACTTATTAGCTATTTAATATCTAAAGATGAGATACTATTAAAAAAGCTAAGCACTATTTGGGCAAAATACAGCAGAAATCCCAAGAAAGCCATTAACAACATGAATAATGAATTAATATCTCTGGCACTGCGCAATTTTGAAAGAAAAATTAAACCTGACACCACCAAGGACATTTTACGGTTCATAAAAGTTTCAGATTTTATGCTTGTTGATGGAGGAATAAAGATAGGTAAAGCTGAAATGGTGCACAGAAAAAAGAAAAAAACAGGTCTTCCTGTGTATCTTGAATACATAACGGAAAAAAGCGTTTTTGAAGGAACAATAACCATAGATGAAGAAATGGCAGGAGAAATATTTGGAAAAAGAAAGAAATTTTAATAAGGAAATATTTAACATAGAAAATATCATGAAATTCTTAAGAGTCCGTTACGGAACAAAAGCTTATTACTATGGAGAAAAAAAGTATTTCAGTAATTTTATAAATTGGAAATTGAGGCCTAAGAGGCATAACAGAGAAGCACCCGTAAAAATAGGTTTTCATTCCGGCTCCCTTGCCGTAACAACCGGCAATGAAAAAATTACAAAAATATATGACATGAAACGCAGAGAATACAAATCTTTACCTCCTCTTACCCTCTGGACGATAAATAAAAAACCGATGGGCTGGTGCTATTTAGAGGTGATTGAATAATGCCGGGAAAGATCAGGATTATATTTGAAGCCGATAATCCAGTTCCTGTATCGGAGCTTTCTCCCGACAGGATTCACGGATTGTTTTTCTCAATACTTGACAGTGAAACAGCCGGAAAACTCCACAGTATAAACGGGCTGAAACCTTTTACCCTATGCTGTCCCGTATTTTTTAGAAATAAAAAGGAAACGGTGAAAAGATTTTTTGTAGAGATAACATTCCTTGAGGATTGGTTATTATCAAAAACAACAACAGCTGTTATCTTAAATTCAAGAAACAGAAATTATTACTTAAACAGTTATAAAATAAAACTTTTCAGAACATTCAAAATAGATTCAGATGACATAATAAGCTATGAAAATATAAAAGAGAAAGCAAACACCCGCACAAGAGATATTATACTGGACTTCATAACGCCAACGACATTTAAAAGAGGTAAATATGATTATCCGCTTCCGGAACCTTCTCTCATATACAAAAGCATCCTTAAAAAAATGGAATCGATTTTCAGGGGAAAGACTGCCGTCAAAGGAAATCCTTGAAAAAATCGGGAGAGATATACAGGTTGCCGGATGCTGGATAAAAACGACAAAGCTTGAAATGGCATCACTCAAGAAAATAACCGGATTCAGGGGACGAATAGTCTTCTACAACGCATCTAAAGATGATGAATTCAGCAGGATAATTACTCAGTTAACCCTGTTTGCTCCATTCTGCGGTGTAGGAAGAAAAACAACCATGGGATTCGGAAAAGTTAGAACATTCTTTAATCTTCAGGTGGGCTAACATGGCTGAAGTTTTTGCAAGTTTCCTGGGCACAAGCAACTATAAGGAAACAACCTATTTTCTTTACGGTGAAAGGGTGAGGACAAAGTATATTCAGTCGGCTCTGCTTCAAATTCTCAACAGTAAAGAATGGAAAGAGAGAGAAAGTGAAAAAATTTTCAGAATTTTCCTGACACCTACGGCAAAGGAAAAGAATTGGCCGTCTCTTAAATCCGAAATTGAGAAACTATCCATTGATATAAAATTGGAGCCGGTTTTTATAGATAAAGATATAATCAGTTCCGAAACGCAAATGTGGCAATTATTTGAAAAATTAGCCTCATCTTTCAATGAGAATGAATCGGTAACTTTTGATATTACCCACGGTTTTAGATTTTATCCTATGATGTTGATGGTTATGCTGAGCTATTTAAAGCTGACGAAGAATATAAAAGTAGCCGGAATATTTTACGGTGCCTGGGAAGCAAGAAATAAGATAGATGGCACGGAAGTAACGCCAATACTTGAATTAACGGATCTCGATAAACTTTTTGACTGGATAGTCGGAACCCAAAATTTCATCAAGTATGGTATTTCCGAAACTCTCACGGAACTGTTAGAAAATGAAAGCAAAAACATCCTTAAAAAGACAAGGGGAAAAGATGAAAACGCTCAAAAGTTAAGAGATTTCTCCATACATTTAAAGAGATTTACCGAGTCAATTAGAACCTGCAGAGGGAAAGAGATAATTTCGGGATTTTCAAAAGAAAAATTTTCATGCAAAAATGAAAACGGAAAAGAGATTGAAATAACAGAGCCGGAATCTCTTGATTACGAAATACTGAAAAATTTTTCCAGAGAAATCGAGATAGAAAACGGAAAATTTTCAAAACTATTAAAAAATCTCTTAAAAGAAATTCAATTTTCTTTAAAGGAATTTTCGACCGGAAGAATAGAAAATCTCCTGAGCGCAGCAAAGTGGTGTTCTTCTCATAATTTAATCCAGCAAGGATATACATTTCTAAGAGAATATATATCAACCCTTCTTGTGAAAGAGAATTACGGAACAGAAAAGATATTTTGTCGTAATACAAGAAAAGAAGCTGAAGAGAAAAGCATGTCATCATCTAAATGGAAGAATTTGCTGAAAACAATGGCCGATTTTCGCAATGATATTAACCATTGTGGAATGAGAGAAAAAAGCTTAAAAACGAAAGCACTCAAAGAACAACTTGAAAAATTAATCGTAGAAACTGAAAAGATTTTAAAAAACAATGACAATCATTAAAATTGATAAGAAGTTCACAATCAAAATCACTGATTTTCCAATCTATTAAAGCAAAGTTTTCACTCTTTTTAAAGTTCGGGATGTTGATTTTCATGAAATTCTTTTTGTCACTCTGAGGCGCTTTGCACTGAAGAGCCTTAGATCCTTCGCTTCGCTCAGGATGACATCCCATCTTTTTTAGACATTTCAATCCCTCTCATTTATCAGGGCATTTCAATGTTCGCGAATGGCTTGAAACGGTTAAACGTTTAGGGTCGCAATCCCTCTCATTTATCAAGGCATTTCAATAGCGGCAAATTTAACCGCCTATCTTCCAAGGCTTCCAAAACTTGAAGTTTTTATAAAAAGCTAATATCCCTTGCATCTCAAGCCTTGCGAACATACAACTTTTTCCATATTCTGCTTGCAAAGACCGCTAAAAGAAATAGTCTCTTAACAGCGTATTGTCATAGTTACCTATTCTAATTATACTCTCAATACTTCTTGCGTCAATCGGATACAGGTAAAATTTATCCGTGTTTTGCCTTAAATATTTTTTGATTCTGCTTATCATCTCTCTTTTTTCTGAAGGGGAAAGTTCAAGCTCAAACACACTTAACTGCGTTCTTACTCCGTAAGAGTATAAGATTCTCATTATCTTCATCCGTCTTATAGCGGAGAGTCTTGCCTCTTTGGGTGTGTTGTCCTTTATGCATATATCGTAAACTGCCAGGTATTTGATTATCCTTGTTTTTTCCATCACAGCACTGTGCTCTCGTTGAGTTCTTTAACAACACCAAATTTTTGAACCATATCAATTACGTAACGAGAAATCGGAAATATAAAAACCCTATCTGTATCATGATCAATAATCTCAGAAATTTCTTTCTCTATTCTTTTTACACCAGACAGCGAAGCTTCTATCTCAAAACAGCTGAATTGAACTCTCATTCCGTAAGAAGAAAGCAGTTTAGAAACTTTATTCCTTCTTTTGGTATCTGATATATCATAAACAACAACATACTTCATTTTTTAAGCTCCTCTTTAAGGTATTTAAGATAGTTATTAACCTGGGAGAAATACGAATCATCTCTGTTGTGAATGACCACATCGGTATAATACTTTAAAAAGACTTTCAAAGGCTCATTTTTCAGATAGACACCTCTTTTCTCTTTTACAAAATCGTCCTTTTCAAAAAATCCGTCGTTCAAACACCTGAAAACAAGAGCCGTCAAAAAGGGCCTGACAATCTCAAGAAGGTCAGAACAAAGGGCTGCATGTCTTCCTCTTTTAATATGGAAAAATCCAAAATACGGATCTAATCCGGCCGAAATCACAACAGAATGTAAAACGGAATAGAAAACAGTGTATGAAAGGCTTAAAAGCGCATTAACAGGATCTTCAGGAAGATAATAAATTCTTCTCTCAAAGTAAAAAGGACTTTCATTGAAGGAAGCGAGTTTTGAAAAGAGAAATCTGCTCATGTTTCCGTCAATACCCAACATTGATTGATTATCAGAAGCCGACAAGATAGATGCTTCTACGCTTTCTTTCCATTCCATTACCGGTGCCATGCTCATTTTTGACGGAACGTAAAGTCCCGAAAGCACGTTCACTATGTTGTTTAATTTTTGTAGCAGTAAGTTTTTAGTTAATTGAACCTTAAATTCCTCGTTACTGAATTTGGCATACTGAAGAAGTCGAAACTTATTGTCACTTCCTAAAAATTCCGGATATACTACACTTATTAACTTTCCAAACTTGTTCATAATGAACAGGAACTTACCTTTTGTTGAAAGAAGCCGAATAACGGGAACAGTAACATTGACGTAACCCATGATAAAAACATGACTTACAGCTCCAAGGGGAACCCTTGATCTCTTTTCACCGATGTCAATCACAAGCTGGCTGCCGTCTTTAGAAACCTTTGCACCTTTGGAAGTTACAAAGAGAAATCCTTTCATCAGTGCCAGTCCCCCGATATTAAATCCTCTACTGTTAAAATCTGCAAATCCATAAGGTTTGCCCTTTTGGTTAAAAACTTTAAAGAAGTGTATGCAGACCAAGCTTCTTTATACTTTTTCCCTTCCTCAGAGTTTAAAAACTTTTGCCAATCTGAATCTCTGCGATCAAACGGCTTTTTAGGCATGGAAGGAAAAGCTTTTACAGAAGGTCTCTTTGTATTTAAAACTGCAGGCGCTATGCACAGATAGCCTTTTCCGAAATCTCCACCTATCCTTTTGGTAAGTTCATGAAGTTCGTAAAGATGTTTAGAGAAAACATTGATGTTTTTCCCTGTCTTGCAAGAAAACAGATGAAGTCTGTTATTTTTTACAGCGATAACATCAATTTCATTTACCACGTCAGAATCGTACCAGTTTATTACAACACCGATGTGAACGTCATAAAAACCTCTCTCTATAAGTTTGAGAAAAACAAATTCTTCAAACCATTTACCTCTTAAATAGCCTTCGTCAAAAACAAGGTATTTACCGCCGTGAGGTTTAATAACTTGATATTTAACGGTAAGAGAGTAAAAATCCGGCGAAAAAAGACCTTTTGGTAAGAATTGGCCCTGAATTTTGTTAAGAATCAAAGTAAATTTTTTATAGTTAAAAGCTACATAATAAGTCAATGCCTTCCTTTCAACAATTTTACCTATTTCCTGAACTTCCGACTTTATCTTAAACCCGTACATTGCGGAATGAATCTCAACATCAAGCAAGTCATTTTTTATCTCTGCAACGATTTCACCGTCTAAAGAGAGGAGTTTTCCATCGGGCGTGTAATAAATAACTTTATCCTTCCCGGCAATATCAAACAGCACCATAGCGGTGTATTTCGTTCCGCAGTTGAGAAGGTAAAGGACATCACCGGAAATGTCAGAAACCGAAGAAACGATGGATTTCCTGTTGTAAGGTTCTATGGTCTTAATCTCAACTTCTATTCCGGAGTAGGTTAAAACATTTTTTAAAAATTTTTCAAACTTCCTGACTTTTAGTGTTGAAAGGAGAAGAATCTTCTCCGGCTTCAAAGTTAAAGCCGTTACAACTACAGGAAATGTTTGGGTTGAAACAGGCGAAACTAAAATCAATCGTCCCTCACAAATCTATTAAGCACATTTTTTATTTTACCAAAACAACATTTGTTGCTTGCATTTAGCCAAAGGAATAATTTAAGTTAACTTAAACATCGGAGAACAGAATGAATTTTGATCTTAAAGAAACGCTTAAAGTTGCTGTCAGAAGCAGTCTTTTTATTGTTAAGTTAATAGTGCCTCTTTACATTGTTGCCGATACGTTGCTCTATTTCGGAATACTTAACCACGTTGCTTTTGTCTTCAAACCTTTAACGGAACTTATTCATTTACCGGCAGAAAGTGCCGTTGGAATAGCGGCGGGAATGATTTTTAATCTTTACGCTGCTATAGCTTTTCTGGCACCTTTAAGCCTTACACCTTTTCAGTGGACGGTTGTAGGACTTTTTCTGGGCATCGCTCACTCTTTTTTGGTTGAATCGGCAATAATGAAGAAACTGGGTATTCCTGTTATCTATTCTATTATTTTAAGAACGTTAACAGCTATAGTTGCGGTAAAACTTTTAATGTTACTCCCCTTTAATCTGTCTTCCCGAATTAGCAGTAAGAAAGAGGTTTCCGTAAAAGTTTACAAAAATGTTTTTGACATGCTCGGTCATTCTGTTCAGCATGCAGTTATACTATCAGGGAAAATCGTTCTTCTAATTGTTGTTATAATCTTTGCACTGAACTTTATAAAGAACCTGCCTCCTGTAAAAAGGTACAGTGAAAAAGTCAACACGATGTTTTCCATACTGACAGGTCTATTTTTAGGCATTACGTACGGCGCCGGTGTGCTTATAAATGAAGCAGAATCGGGCAGTTTAACGAAGAGAGATATTCTGTTTATCGGAACATTTCTTATGATTTGTCATTCTGTCATAGAAGACAGCTTTTTGTTCGTAATCTTCGGTGCCAGCTGGATTCCGATGGTGGCAATAAGGGTACTGTTAGCAGTCGCAATTTCTCCGGCTGTGGCAAAGGTCGGAAGCAAAATTTTAACTTAAACCTTACGTGCAAAGATGAGAAAAGCTGTATGGGCAGGCATTCTGTCTTCCGGCCTCAGCCTTTCCGGAACTGTTTTGTAATGCCTTAAAAGGATTTCAAGAACTTCAACATCTATGAAAGGCATGTTTTCTAACGTTTCAAGTGTTTTTATTATCTGGTTCACGGTTGGAACCAAAATGCCGAGCATTCGTCCTTTTTTCAGCGCCCCGTAGGCATGGTCAAGGTAAAGCCACGGTTCCCTGACATCAAGGAAAACGGCATCTGCGTCCGTT
The DNA here is from genome assembly GCF_027028515.1 of Desulfurobacterium sp. NCBI lineage: Bacteria > Pseudomonadati > Aquificota > Aquificia > Desulfurobacteriales > Desulfurobacteriaceae > Desulfurobacterium > Desulfurobacterium sp. The sequence continues at coordinate 122,291 of NZ_JALVIW010000008.1, forward strand.
TCGTCGAACCCTTCTGATATGTCTCTATGTTTTGCAGTTACTCTGTGGTCAAGTCCAAGCTTTCTCAAGTTTGAAACGGCGTTTTTTATGAACTCTTCCCTTCTCTCGTAGCTTATCACCTGCCCGTTTTCACCTACTATATGGGCAAAAACGGCAGTCATGGCACCGCTTCCGATACCGCTTTCAACAACCTTATCTCCCGGCTTTACATCAAGGCGCAGCGCTATGTAGGCTGCATCTTTCGGATAAACTATCTGCGTAAGTCTGTTAAGCTTGTACATAATAAAATCGTGAAGGGTTGCCGGAAGAACGAGGAAAGAATAGCCTTTATGCGTTTTTACTTCACTTCCGTACTCAAGCCCTACAACATCATCGGCTTCAATTATCCCGTATTCTGTGCCGAATTTCGGCGTAAGGGCAAGATTAATAAAGTATTTTTTATTTTTTTCTCTATCGTAGAAAATAACCGTATCTTCTCTTTTTATCTTATTCATCTCATTACCACACTTTTACCTTCGTTGTTGTATGCAACTATGATAAGAACCTGTCCTCTATAGACGTATTTTCCTCTTATGCGGTTAAGCTTTTCCACGGTGTGAACGTCCGTGCCAAACTTTCTGGCAATTCTCGTAACCTTTTCGGTTCTATACGGACGGTAGATGTAAATTCTTGCATCTTTTGCTTTTGCAAGGAAGGTTCTGTTCCCTATAGAAAAAGCGGGTACATAGACATACCTGTAAGCGGGAACAACTCCTTTTCTATACTGCCTGTTGAAATTTTTTATTATTGAATACTTAACTCTCAACTTCCTCGCTATGGCATATAAACTGGTTTTTGAAACAATCTTTATTTTTAAAAGCTTGTGTTCCGAAGTAGCAACCTTTATCTGTCCTGAATTAATGAGAGAAGCTACCGCGTAGAATTTTGGAACGTAGTTAAGTGTTTCATCGGGAAGCTTTGCTAAATCCCAGAAAGAGTCGGTGTGATAACGCCTCATAAGAGAAAGTATTTTTCCTGGACCGGCGTTGTAAGCAGCAATGGCCAGATCCCATTTTCCAAAAATTTTATAAAGCTTTTTGAGATACCGCGCTGCTGCTCTTGTTGATTTTTCTATGTCAAAACGTTCATCTATGTAGTAGTTCACTCTTAATCCGTAAAGTCTTGCCGTCCTCGGCATTAACTGCCACAGACCCGCCGCACCGGCACGGGAAACGGCAGCCGGATTACCTTCACTTTCTATTATCGGAAGGTATGCAAGAACTTCGGGAACACCTTCTTCTTTAAGGATGGGCTTAACGTAAGGCAGGAAAATAGAGTATCTTGCCGCCTGTTGAACAAGCTTAAGCCTATTCATGCGGTTTTTATAGTACTGAAGCCAGAACTGAACACCCGGCTGATTCCAGGGAATGTCAAGTATCTGGATGGTATCTTTTGCAGTTGAAACAGAAGCACCAAACTGGTCTATAAGAAGAGCTTTAGATTCCTGTTCTACAACTGTCTTAAGGTCAGCCGCCGAAGCTGACGCGGAAAGTAAAAACGGCAGGAGAAGCCCGAAAATGAGCTTACGCATTATTCATAACCTCATCGGGCATATCAAAGTTGGAATAAACTTCCTGAACATCATCAAGGTCTTCAAGCACTTCAAGAAGTTTAAGAACCTTCCGGGCAGTTTCACCCTCTACCCTCGTTGTGTTTTGAGGAACAAGGTCAACCTTAGCCTCTTCTATCTCTATTCCTGCTTCTTCAAGTGCGTTTTTCACAGTCTCAAGATCCTGAGGTTGCGTATAGATAACAAACTGTCCATCTTCATTTACAAAATCTTCAGCACCGGCATCTATGGCAACCATCATTACCTCTTCTTCATCTTTACCTTCAGCATTTATAGTTACAATGCCTTTCCTTTCAAACATCCAGGAAACACAACCTGATGTTCCCAGGTTTCCACCGTGTTTTGAAAAAGCGTGCCTTACTTCAGATGCTGTCCTGTTTCTGTTGTCTGTGAGGCACTTAACGATAATTGCCACACCTCCAGGACCATAACCTTCATAAGTTACCTCTTCGTAGGTCTCACCGGCTATCTCACCGGTTCCTCTCTTGATTGCCCTTTCTATGTTTTCTTTAGGCATGTTAAACTTTTTAGCTTTTTCAATAGCAGCACGGAGACGCGGATTAAACTCGGGGTCTCCACCGCCTTCTCTTGCAGCAACCGTTATTTCCCTTGCAAGCTTCGTGTATATCTTTCCTCTTTTTGCATCCTGAGCCGCTTTTTTATGCTTAATGTTTGCCCATTTTGAATGTCCAGCCATGACTTTACCTCCGGAGAGTATGCAGTGGTAAATATGTGGGGAAAAAGAGGAAAAATCAAGGCTCTATGCCCGTTACAACCAGCTTACCATGTTTAACGCCCTTTTGACTGATAATTCTATCTGCAAGCTCCCTTATCTCGCTTGCTTTACCCTTTACAACTATCGTCTCCATGCAGTGGTGATGGTCAATGTGAACATGGAGGGACGAAATAATATTTCCAAGATGTTGATGTTCTATCTCTGTTAATTTGTCTTCAAGTTCTTTCTGATGATGGTCAAACACTATGGTAATTGTGCCAAAAACTTCCCTATCCTCTCCAACGGATTCCTCGATAAGAGCGTTTCTAATAAGGTCTCTAACTGCTTCTGAGCGGCTGACATAACCTTTTTTTTCTATGTATTCGTCAAACCTCTCAAGCAGTTTCCCGTCAATTGAAATACCAAACCTAACGATTCCTGCCATTTTCTTCCCTCCTTTTCTTCTGAAACTACACTACCTTCTCTTCCCTTATCCTGCACTCAACACCCAGCTTTCTGGCAAACGATTTAAAAGCTTTTACATCAAAATCTTTAACGTTTACTGCAGATATAATAACATTAAAACCTTTTTCTTTTGCATCAATAATGAATTTTATCACACTTTCAAAGCTTCCATTTCCAAAAGAAGGACGAACAATCCTGTAGTATTCTTCAGGGCTGGAAGCGTTTAGACTGACATTAAAAGTGTCAACAACACCTTTAAGCTCGTTCAAAATGTTTTCACTGCCGGTTATCAGATAGGCAAGACCGTTAGTGTTAACTCTTATTTTTTTAGCCCCCATCCTTTTAGCCCATCTGGCGACCTTAACGAGAACATCAAACCTTTCAAAAGGTTCACCGTACCCGCAGAAAACAATTTCATCGTATATACCGGGATTTTTAATACGGTACATGTACTCTTCTGCAATCGGCTCTCTATCAAGTTTTAAGTTGTAACCTAAAACGTAATCTTCTTTACCCCTAAAACAGAAAACACAGTTACACGGACACTTTGTTGTAAGATTTATGTAGAGGTTGTTTTTAACCTTATAAACAAGTTTCGGTTCTGATTCCTCTTTTGTCATTGGAAGACCGAATATTCTCTTTGCGTTGACCGTTGTTATCCTGTCAACATCGGTAAAATTGAGGTTAAGATAATCGGCAATGGCTTTTATCGTATAAGCAACGTAAACAGGTTGATTTCTCCTGCCTCTCTTTTTTTGAGGTGCAAGATACGGAGAATCGGTCTCAACAAGAAGGCGGGAAGAAGGAACTTTTTTTAAGGTATCCCTCAAAGCTTCATTTTTAGGATAAGTTACAGGACCTGCGTAAGAGATGAAAAAACCATTTCTTAGCGCCGTTTCAAGCAGTTCTTTATCACCGTTAAAGCAGTGAATGATTCCTTTCACTCCTTCCATCTCTTTTTTGATAAATTCTGACATTTCATGGGAGGCTTCCCTGGTGTGAATTATAAGCGGTTTGCCTGTCTCTCTTGAAAGCTCTATCTGTATTCTGAATATCTCTTCCTGCTTTTCCTTAGGTGAAAGATTCCTGTAAAAGTCAAGTCCGGCCTCTCCAACGGCTACAACCTTTTCATCAGAAAGAATCTCTTTAAGTTTTTCCTTTACACCGGCAACGTAGTTAGATGCATCATGAGGATGAA
>NZ_JALVIW010000009.1:0-17693 GCF_027028515.1 Desulfurobacterium sp.
AACTTGCAGAGTTTCTGAACTTTGTTAAATCCCTTGGCATAAAAGTTCCAAATATAAAAAACGATGTTCAACCCAAACTTCTTCAAAAGATTCTTGAACAGGTTGCAGGAAAACCGGAGGAAAAACTTGTTAATTATCTCATGCTAAGGACAATGGCAAGGGCAAAGTATTCCCCTGATAACATAGGGCATTTTGGACTTGCTTCAACCTGCTATACGCATTTTACATCGCCTATAAGGCGTTATGCTGACCTTCAACTTCATCGTTTGATTAAAATGGCTTTGAAGGGCGAATTTAATAGTGACAACATATCTTTTTGGGAAGAAAAGCTTGAGAGGATATGTAAACACATTACGGGAAGATCCATTAACGCCGATGAAGCCGAAAGGGATGTTGTTCAACTTAAACAACTTCAGTATGCAGTAAACCACGTAGGCGAAGTGTTCGAAAGTATAGTTACAGGTGTTTCTGAACAGGGACTTTTTATAGAAACCGTGGAGGAGCTGATTCCGGGTTTTGTTCATGTCTCTTCCCTTAAAAACGACTACTATATCTGTATTCCAAAGCAATACTGCCTTTTAGGAGAAAGGACGAAAACTCTCTTTAGAATAGGTGACAGGGTATTAGCCAAACTTGTTGGCGTGGATGTTGAAAACAGAAAGGCAGAGTTTGAGATTGTTAAAAAACTTCAACCGTCACGGTAAACTTGAAAAGTTTTGCCTTTTGCTATAAACTTTGACACTGCAAAATAGAAAGAAAGGAGGTGTTTTTAATGCCAAATATAAAATCTGCAAAGAAGCGTCTTCGCCAGAATATTAAGAGACGTGAAAGAAATAGAATGTACGTGAGAAGGCTTAAGACAGAATCCAAAAAAGTTCTCAAGGCAGTTGAAGAAAAGAATCTTGAGCTTGCTAAAGAACAACTAAGAATTGCTATGAAGTATATTGAAAGAGCGGCTGCGAGAGGCGTTATTCACAAGAACGAAGCTGCAAGAAGAATGTCAAAAATTGCTAAATCAGTTGCCGAGCTTGAAAAAGAACTTGCGCAGGGCTAATCGGCCCTGTGCCTTATTTATCTACCATCTGGCGTTAACTGTAATCCCCGCTGACAGTACATTGCCTGTAGGTGTGTAACTCAAATATCCATTTGCCGTAAAGTATTCGCTTATTTGCCAGAAAGCGTTACCGGTATAAGCTCGCCTGTCATTACTTGATGCCACTTTGAAACTGTATTTTATATCACCACCTTTAGGAACCACAGAAAGGCTCAAGTTAGTGGTAGAGGTATTTTTACCGTCCTCTTTTTGAATATAACCCTGGGATAAATTTATCTTCAGTACTTCAGATGGCGTCCAGGTAGCTGCTATAGAATAAACATCCGTTGTAGTTGTTGAAATATTATGCTGGATAGAACCTGCAACATTTAAACTCGGGAAAAGCTTTGCGTTTATATTAAGCTTTGTCATATAATTTGCAGAACTGATTTTACTTACTTCATTCGTTGTTTTAACAATATCGTTTGAAAGTCCTGCATTCAGTCCAGTAAATAATTTTGCATTTAACCCTGAACTTACAATGAATGATGAAGAGGTTTTATCGTAGTTTATGAAGTTTTCTATATATCCTATTCCAGCTCTAAGCAAGAGTGTTCTCAGCGGTTGAGCTTTTATTTCTAAGTTTGCTCTTTGAGAGCTCCGTGTGGCCTGATCCTTTACAAAATAATCTGTTCTTCCAGCTCCTGCCCCTATTTGTATGTACCTGTATCGCCAAAGGCCGGACAGTGTATGAGAAAGCTTACTGCTTAATTCTTTACCATCCCTACTGGATCTTTCATAATTAAAAGAATAACCTAATTTCAAAGGAAGTCTCATCTTAAGACCTACTTTAGTGGTGTCGCCGTGAGTTGATAAGTCATTAATTATTGTAGTTGCATTTACTGCTCGCTTGTAGGCTTCAACTTCCGTCACATATCCGGTATTGACAACTGAAGTGGCAGTCAAGACAAGCTTTATGTAATTGTCCTCTATTCTCTGAGGGAGAACAAAATTTAATGTTTGTGTCTGATTATCGTATGAGAATGGAATATCTGAAGCTACTATGTTCCATACATTACCGTCACTGCTTGTATAAAGATCCCAGTGTAGTGTTGATATATCTGTAGCGGTTAGATTTCCGCCAATGTAAAGGGTTATGAGATCGACCGGTTGATAATTTGCATTTATTGCTATGTTTTCATAAACCGTTTGAAGATTTATACCAGCATCTGTACTGTAATCGTTATCTGTTAGTAATGCATTTGGTGTCAGCGTTCCTATTGCCGGTGAAGCATCAACACCGCTTAATCCTGAAATGGAAGTTACTTTTTGGTAGAAAAATCCGTTAACACTCTTTAGTGAATATCGACTGTCAGAATAGTAGATGCTTTCTGTAGCAGAGAAGAAAATGCGACCATTGAGAAAAGATTTTTTTGCCGAGATATTAATATTGTGGTTGGTTGTTTCGGTAAATACTTGCCTTATGTGATCTTCTGTCCTTGAATGACTATAAGAGTAACTTATCGTAAATTTTCTTCTGTAGCTGTAGCCTGTTGACAGTCTTCTTGTATATGTATCCGCATCTGTAGAGTCAGAGTGCGCCGAATTCTTTGATACTGCAGCTGTAATGTAGGGATACTTTGGCTTCCACATTGAGGAAAATAGGAGCTCGTAGTTTGTATTTTTTCCATCATATCCAGATGATGTTTTTGATTCCACCAGGTTTACTGAAGAAGAAAGGTGAAAAATATCATTTATCAACCGTCCATTTACTCCCGGCCGAAATGTTGACTGCCACGCGCCGGTGTCCAAGTGGTATTTTGAATAACCTACAGAAACAAGGTACTTTATGCCGTCAGTTATTTCGCCGGGCGTGCTTAAGTTGTAATTTTCATTGAAGAAACCACCTTTTTCACCATTTTTATAAGAAGTGTTGTACTGCCATTGGGCAAAAATATTAAGAGTCCTATCTATTAAAGGAAAAAGTGTGGAAAACTCTTTTTTTCCTGTTATATAAGGTTCCTTTCCCAGAACAGTCACTTTGCTAGAAAGCTTTGTTCTTATTACTTTAAGCTTGTTTGCCTTTATGAGCTTATTGGATTCCATTATTATTTGTTTAAGTTTTCTTTTCATTTTAAAACTATTAATTGTTGCATTTTCATTTTTAAAAATAAGAGGGTTGCTTATCTGTTTTAACTTGATTTTCTCAACTTTTTCTTTAACTTCCGGCGGTACCGGCTGAATTACAACTTCTGCCTTACTTCCCGGAACAATTGGAGCTTTTATGACCGGAACAGACAAAGGAACTAATTTTTTATTTGCTTCCTTTAGCTTTTCCTGTTGTCTCTCAAGTCCAAGTTTGGTTGGAGAAGTGGGCACTATGCATGTTTTAATTGGTAAGAAAGTTAACTTTGCCTGCAGTCTTTTTGCCTCTTCCCGGGTTCTGGCAAGAAATACTCTTACAGTATAGTATCCTGCATCTGTTTTATATAGGAAGGCCTCTTTTTTTATCCTTGCTGGAAGCTGATCAAGAAATTTTTGGGCTGTTTCTTTGTTGTCAGTGGTTATTAACTGAACAGAATATAGAAAATTATCAGGAGTTTTTACCAATTTTACAGGTAAACCGCTGGCTTTTAAAATAGATTTGTATTTATAAAGAACAGACGGTGATGTTACAAGAAAAATTCTTATACTATATTTCTTTCCTTCCTGATATATGTATGCACTTTTTCTTAAATTTTCTGGTAGGGAAAGAATAAATTCAAAAGCCTTTCTCTTATCTTTAAATGTTGCAACCTCAAATGAGTATAAATAACCCTTCATTTCAATATTTTTGTAAGTTAACGGCGGTACAGCGTGGGCGGCATTTCCTATCCCCAGTCCCAAGAAAAAAGCTGCCAGTATAACTTTTCCTGTTCTCTTCATTTTCAACCTTTGTGCGGTTAAAATCACAGAGATTTTATACCTTACTGTAGGATTTTTGTCAACATATGAACAAATTTATTGTAGTGCGAGTATATGCAGATTCTTTTTGTTACAATTGTAATCGCAGTCTGTAAGTTAACAGCAAGGAGGAAGTGTGAGGAAGTTAATTATTGCCTTTTTCACTTTAATCTTCTCTTTTTCTATCTGCTTTGGAAGTACCTTTGATAATATGATACAAGCATTAAAGAAAGGAGAAATTGAAAAGGCTTACTACTATCAGAAAAGATTATCAGAAAGCGAAAAGAAACTTTTAGAAATTCTTATTCTCTTGCATCAAAATCGATTGTTGGATGCGGAATTCCTTTCAGGGAAATATGTCCCTTGTAACGTGCTATACCTTCCCACAAAAACATATGCACTTGTGGTAGATAAAGTAAATGAAATTTTATACGTTTTAAAAGAGCAGGAAGGTATTCCTGTAATAGTGGCAAGATTTAACTGCACAACTGGCAAAAAGCCGGGTGATAAATTAAAAGAAGGAGACCAAAGGACACCGGAAGGGATCTACATTCCTCTTTACTGGCGGACGCACCTTCCAAAAATCTACGGACCTGGAGCTTATGTCCTTAACTATCCAAACCTTATAGACAAAAAAATTCTTCACAGAGGCGGTCATGGAATATGGATTCACGGTATGGATACGCCATCCCGTCCTCCTCACAGCACCAACGGCTGTATCGTTCTTAAAAACAAAGATTTAAGAAATCTTAGAAAATATATAAAGCCGAAAGAGACACCGGTAATAATAGTTGATAAGCTGTGCAGAGAACCTTTAAAAACGTTTATTTCAGAAAGAAACTCTCTTGTAGATTTTATATATAAATGGAAAACGGCCTGGGAAAATTCGCCTAAAAATTTGCAAAAGTATTTTTCCTTCTACTCTCACCATTTCGTCACAGATAAGTACAACTTTAATGAGTGGAAAAAGTACAAAGAAAAAGTTACATCACGTAAAAAATGGGTTAAAATAAAGATATCAAACCTCACAATTAGCAGAGATGGTAGACTATTGAGTTTCGGGCGCCTATATTTAATATCGTTTGATATGAAATATAGGTCAAACAACTATAACTGGCAGGGGCACAAGTTGCTCTATGCAACGAAAGAGGGTGGCAAATGGAAAATACTGGGAGAAGAGAGTTTTTAAAAGCTGCGTTTGTAAAAATATTAGGATTCTCCACTATCTCATTTCCCGTCAGGGCAGTAGCTTCTTCTAACAGAAAAGGCCGTCTTCACTTTGTGTTTCCGGACAAACCTATGGAGATTTCCTGCAAATCCGGTGTTAGAAAGGGCGGCAGAATAGTTGTAATAGGTGGTATTCACGGCAATGAGCCCGGTGCCTATAAAGCTGCCGATATGCTCATGGACGTAGAAGTTGAAAAAGGTGAATTAATCATTCTGCCCCGAAGCAACTTTACATCCATACTTGCGTTTAAGCGGGGATACAATGGCGATATGAATAGGAAGTTTGCACACCTTTCACAGAATGATCCTGATTATCCTAACGTTAAGAAAATAAAAGAAATTATCAGAGAGTATAAACCCGATGTTGTCCTTTCACTTCACGACGGCTTCGGTTTCCATTCCGTCAATAAAAACGCGTGGGGGCAGTGTATCGTTATAGATGAGAAGATTTATAAAAGCTTCAATCTATATTCTGTCGCCTCTAAAGTTTCTTCTTATGCTAACAGTTTTATCAGCAGAAAAGAGTGGAAAATTCCAGTCTATTCGACCAGAACCTTCAGTCCGGATACAAAGCATAAGGAACAGAGAAAGTCCCTCACCTACTTCTGCCTGTCAAAGTGTGATACGCCTGCCTTTTGTCTTGAGGTTTCAAAACAGCTCCCCTCTTTAAAAGAAAAAGTTAGATTTCACCTTTTAATGCTTAAAAAATTTTTCGATATTTATGGTGTAAAAATAAAATCGTCGTTTGAGCAAATTTACGCAGACTTTCTGAGGGGAAAAGAAACTAAAAAAGGGTGTATAGCTGTTAAGCTAAGCATTAATGGAAGGAATCTTCTTGTTTCTAATTCTAAAACCTTTAAAATTCCAGCTGGCTCAGAAATTTCTTTTGCATCTTTTACCGGTAGCAGAGGAGCATTTGGCATACCGAGAGGAGTTAATCTAAACTGGAAATCATTTTACATAAAAAATAACCTTTCTGTTGACGTAAAAAACGATTTTGAAAAGATTTTTAGCCTGCATTTTCTAAAAGCTTAGAGGTTTTTTTTCTGAATTCTTCTGCCTTTTTGAGATAATTTTCTGCTGCTTCCGGTCTTGCGTTTTTTCTTAAAATTTCTGCAAGTTTTTCACAGGCAGTGGCAGCTTCTGAAAATATACCCAATTGAGATAATACCTCTATGTATATTTTCCACACTAAAATGTCATCGGGATGCTTGAGTAAATAACGAGGGGTCTCTCTAAGAATAAAGTTAAAGTCCTGATCCTGAAGTTTCATCAGTATAAGAGACCGAAAATCACCTATTTTTTTATAGTGGTATTCCAAGATTTTCTTGGATGTTTTTAGAGGTATGCATTTAAGCGCGTTAACATATACATTCTGAAATTTATCTCCAATACAACACAGGGTTCCCTCTACATTATATTTTCTTAATAGCATTACGGCCACAGCAGCAGCGCTTATTCCGGATACTGCCATTACCAAGTAGAGTAAATACTTTTTAAACATAGAACTGTTTATGATTTCTTTTCTAACAGATTTAGTGCACTTAAGCTTCTTTTTGACTTTAACCGGATTCCCTTCTTTGGAAACTGATGATCTTTGATTATACTGCTGCTTTTTATTTGATATTTCTGGCTTATTTATATTTGATTGCTCTCTCTTTTTTTCAGGTGGGAAAAAACCTTTTTCTATCGTTCTTTCAGGGTTATAATAATTTAAAGTTATATAAGCACTGGGAGAGATCTTTTTTATTTCCGGATGCTTTTTAAGGTAATTCCTTGCTTCCTGCCTTGTTTTAAAAAATCCCACCCTAACCTTGTATCTGGTTTTTACCTTATCTATTCTTGAGTATTCTAATTTTTCTATCTTCTTAAAGATAATCTCGGCTTCTCTTTTATCTTTTGTGTTTGCTAACTGTATTGTATAAACAGGCGTTTCTTTTGCGCATACACCATTTAAAAAACTAATAAAGAAAATAAGTGATAAAGTGGCTATCAAAAGAATCTTAAACGTTTTTTTCATCAAATTACCTCTCTTTTAAAGAGAATATACCCGCATAAATTTTTAACATCGTCTAAATTATATATAAACTTCATCCATCTTTCCACTACTCAACTTCAGATATAAATTTAAATTTTAGATAGATTTAACTCAGTAAGAAGGGTAATCTCGCTTTTTTGATACTTCCACAGCGGTAATATTTTTTATAATTTACATATACGCTTTTCGTCAGGAGTCCAGAAATGTCAAAAGTATCCATAGATGAAATCTTTGTTAAGCTTTTGAGCCATTACGGTCTGACATCTTATGAGGCAAAGGCCTACTATGCACTTCTTGTTCTTGGAGAATCAACTGCTACAAACATCGCAAAGCTGGCCGGAATTCCACAACAGAGAGTTTACGATGCTCTTGCCTCTTTAGAAAGAAAGGGATTTATACATACCAGACATACAAATCCTAAAAAATTCCTGCCTTTTAATCCTAAAGAGGCTCTTGAAAATAGAATTAAGCAGTTAAGACTTGAATTTGAGGTTAAAGAACGGGAATTAAAAAAATTGATTCCTGTAATAGAAGAGAAAGTGCCGGAGTTCAGGGAGAAGAAATACATACGTTCTCAGGTTAGAATTTTAGAAGGAAATGAATCCATCGTTTCAAAAGTTATAGAAATGCTTTCTTCTGCCAGAGAGGTTGTGAAGGTTAGTGGTATTAAGCCGCTCTACGTTCTTGGTTGCAAGGGTAGCCTTGGAAAGTATATAAAGCCGGGCGTAAAAATATTTGCTATGGGAAAGTTTGATAAGGAATGTACAGAGGAGATTAAAAAGTTTAACGGTGAGATAAAGAATGTTGATGTATCCTTCAGGTATCAGCTCATCGTTGATAACAAAAAACTTTTAATGGTTTATGTAGATAACGACAACATGCCTTACGGCTTTTATACGGAAAATCCGCTTCTCATAGAACCTTATATTTTCTACTTTGACAAAGCCTGGGAAAGCGGCAGTGAGAACTGTTAAACCTTAACCTCTTTAAGCCATTTGGCGTTCTCTTTGTGCCACTTTACAGTTCTTCTTATCCCTTCTTCCAGAGAAACTTTTGGTTGCCACTTTAAGAGTTTTCTTGCCTTTTCTATGTTTGCCCATGTGGCTTTCATGTCTGCCCTGTGAAATTCCTTATAAACCTTTTTGGCCGTCTTCCCGGTAAATTTTTCTATCAGCTCTATCATGTAATTTAGTTTGTAAGGCTTGTTGCCACCTAAATTGATTATCTCATAACCCGTTTCTGTTTCTAACGCTTTTATTGTTCCTTCCGCTATATCATCTACATAGGTGAAATCCCTTTCCTGGGTTCCGTCTCCGAATATAGTTATAGGTGTTCCTTCTTCTATCCACTTTATAAATCTGAACACACTCATATCAGGTCTTCCGGCGGGTCCATAGACGGTGAAGTATCTCAAAACTGTAACGTCTATTTTGTAAAGGTGATGGTACGTGTATGCCATGGCTTCCGCACCTTTCTTGCTTGCGGCATAGGGGGATATAGGGGTGTTAACCGGAAGGTCTTCTGTAAAAGGCATCTTTTGTCCTGCGTATAAAGAGGAGGTTGATGCTAAAACGAACTTTTTTACACCGTATCTGTGCATAAGTTCAAGAAGGTTTGTTGTTCCTAAAGTGTTTGTTGTTACGTAGATAAACGGATCGACAATACTGTATCTGACACCTGCCCTTGCTGCAAGGTTGATAACACCGTCAAAAGAATGGTCTTTGAAAAGGATTTCGAGGGCTTCAAGGTTTTCTATGTCTAACTTATAGAACTTAAAGTTGGAGTATCTTTCAAGTTGTTTCAGTCTGTACTCTTTTACCTTTACATCGTAGTAATCGTTCATGTTGTCAATGCCGACAACTTCATATCCTCTCTCTACGAGCATTTGAGCGGTTTTAAATCCTATGAATCCAGCCGCACCTGTTAGAAGAACTTTATTCATTGCAGACTCCCTTATATAAGCTAAATATTGTAAAATTAATGTAAATCCATAAATCACAGCTTAGGGGAGGCAAAAATGAGTGAAGAAAAGTTTCAAAATCTGCTCCACGTATCAACGGTAATTAATCCTCCGGAGTCGTTTGTTCAAAATGCAAACGTAAAAAGCTACGAGGAAGAGTATAAGAAATTTCTTGACAATCCTGAAGCTTTCTGGGCAGAAGTTGCAGAAAACCTTTTCTGGTACCGCAAATGGGACAGGGTTCTTGAATGGGAGCTTCCATACGCTAAGTGGTTTGTTAACGCTCAGACCAACATAACGGTAAATGCTCTTGACAGACACGTTAAGAACGGAAAGAAAAACAAAGTAGCATTTTTCTGGGAAGATGAATTCGGCAACGAGAAGGTCGTTACTTACGGAAGTCTTTACACGCTTGTTAACAAACTTGCCAATGCACTTAGAAAAGCCGGTATTGGAAAGGGTGATAGGGTTGTAATCTATATGCCCCTTGTCATTGAGCAGGTTGCTGCGATGCTTGCCTGTGCAAGAATAGGCGCCGTTCATTCTGTCGTTTACGCTGGATTCAGTGTTCCAGCCTTAAGACACAGGATTGAAGATGCTGAAGCAAAGATGGTAATCACGGCCGATGTAACGATTAGAAGGGGAAGAGCAATTCCTCTAAAACAGATAGTTGACGAAGCCATCAGGGACCTTGAAACGGTTGAAAAAGTAGTTGTTCTAAGGAGACTGAAGCCCAGGGTTGACCTTATAGGTGAAAAAGAGATTGACTTTTACAAATTCATTGAAAATGAACCATCATACTGTGAACCTGAAGTGATGGATTCAGAAGACCCCCTTTTTATGCTCTACACTTCCGGCTCAACCGGCAAGCCCAAGGGTGTTATTCACACGACAGGCGGTTACATGGTCGGAACTTACTATTCCATGAAAACAGTTTTTGACCTTAAGGATGATGATATTTTCTGGTGTACTGCTGACCCTGGCTGGATTACAGGACACAGCTACATCGTTTACGGGCCGCTCGTTGCAGGTGCCACTCAGGTTATAGCAGAAGGGGCGCCAAACTATCCGGACTTTGGAAGATGGTGGAAGCTGGTTGAAAAGTACGGTGTAACTATCTTTTATACGGCACCTACCGCAATAAGAATGTTTATGAGAGCAGGTGAAGAGTGGCCCAATAAGTATGACCTCTCTTCTCTCAGGCTTTTGGGTTCTGTTGGTGAGCCAATAAACCCTGAAGCGTGGCTCTGGTATTACAAAGTTATAGGCAAGGAAAAATGTCCTATTGTTGATACCTGGTGGCAGACTGAAACCGGCGCTGTCATGATAACGACCATAGACGGCCTTCCAATGAAGCCTGGAAAAGCTGGTAAACCCGTTCCCGGTGTGATCGCCGATGTTGTTGATAAAGAAGGGAATCCTGTTGAACCTGAAAAAGGCGGGTTCCTCGTTGTTAAATATCCATGGCCATCTATGATGAGAAGGATTCATAAAAATCCTGAAAAATATGAGAGTTACTGGAAGACAATCCCAAACTGCTACTTTGCCGGTGATGTTGCGACAAAGGATGCAGACGGTTACATAATGATCTTAGGCAGGGCTGATGATGTTATTAACGTTTCAGGGCACAGAATTGGAACGATGGAGGTGGAATCTGCTCTTGTTTCCCATCCTGCTGTTGCTGAAGCAGCTGTTATCGGAAAACCTGACCCTGTAAAAGGAGAAGCAATAAAGGCGTTTATCATCCTTAAAGCCGGTCATGAACCGTCTGATAAGCTGGTGGAAGACCTTAAATATCACGTTCGTATGGAGCTTGGTGCCCTCGCCGTTCCTTCAGAAATAGAGTTTGTTGATAAGCTTCCAAAAACAAGAAGCGGTAAGATAATGAGAAGGGTTCTTAAGGCTAAAGAGCTTGGAATGGATCCGGGAGACCTCTCTACACTTGAGGATTAATGCAGAGAGGGGGAATCCCCCCTCTCTGCTATAATTACGGTTACAGGTTTTTCCCGGAGGAACAATGCATATTAAGTCCTTAAACTTAAAGGGATTTAAGTCTTTCGCAGATGAGACTGAAATCAGATTTTCAAGAGGCATAAACTGCATAGTGGGTCCAAACGGTTGCGGGAAAAGCAACATCGTAGATGCTCTCAAATGGGTTACCGGTGACACTTCTTCAAAGGGAATGAGAGCCTCCAACATGAAGGATATGGTCTTTAAAGGAGCTGTTGGACGGCGGGCTGCAAGAACTGCTGAAGTTTCCATAACCCTTTACAGAGACGAGCTTCTTCCTATAAAGGAAAACGAAATAACGATAACCAGAAAAATAAAGTCAAACGGTGATTCTGAATTTCTCATTAATAACAGAAAAGTGAGGCTTAAAGATATTCAGGAGTTTTTTGCCTCTATTGGCCTTGGGCATAAGGACTATGCATTTTTTGAACAGGGACAGATAGATAGGATTTTAAAACTTAAACCCGAAGATAGAAGAGGCTTAATTGATGACGCTGCAGGTGTTGGTCCCTTTAAGGAGAAAAAAGAGGAAACGCTTAAAAAGCTTGAAGACGCCGAGACAAACCTTGAGAATGTGAGGAAAGTAATAGATGAGGTGGGCAGAAACTTAAAAACTCTTAAAAATCAAGCGGAAAAGGCAAAAAGATATGAAGTTTTAAAGCAGAAAGAAAGGGAATTTGAGAAAAAGCTTTTAGGCTTTGAAATAAGAGGAATAAGGATAAAGAAAGAGTTTACAGAAAAGGAACTTGCAGTTTTAAGAGAGGATAGAGTTTCCCTTGAAAAAGAACTTTCCACACTTCAGGTTGGTCTGGAAAATTTAAGAAAAGAGGTTGAGTCCGTTACAAAGGAGATTGAAGAAACCTCGAAGGAACTCTATGAACTTGAAAAAACGAAAAAAGAATCTTCCGTAAGGAGGGAGTTTTTAGGGAAAGAGATAAAACGGACAGAGTCTGAACTGAAAGAGCTTGATTCTGAGGAACTTTTAAAGATAGAAAGGCTTAAGAAAATAAAGGAAGAGACAGAAAGCCTTGTGGCTGAAAGGAAAAAGCTGAAAAAGAAGGTTTCCTCTTTAGAAGAGGCAGTCTCTTTTAAAAGACAACAACTAAAAGATTTTGAGGCTGATAAGAAAGCCCTTGAAGAAGAGATATCTAAAATCCGCCGCTTTATATCTGAAGCAGTTAGCAGGTACTCAAAGATTGAAATGGAAATGGTTAGAGAGGAAGAGAAGGTCAGGTCGTACTCCCGCCAGATAGAGAAGCTTCCTTCGGAGATAGAAAGCTGTGAGAAGGAAAAAAAATACTATCTTGAACAAAAAAATCGCCTTGAAAAAAGACTATCTTCTGTTTTAAGAGAAATAGAGACTCTTAAAGAGGAAAAGAAGAAGCTGCTTCTCCTGAAAGATAAAAAAGAGGAGAAAGTATCAGAGGTAAAACGAGCCATACAGGAAAAAGAGAAAGAGATTGTTTCTGTATCTTCAAAAATAGAGAGTATGGAAAAACTGCTTGAAACTCTTGATTTTGGAAAACTTGAAAACAGTATAGTTGAAAGTGGAAAGCACGGGAAAGTTAAAGGATATATAGGCCTTTTGATAAACCTTATAAAGGTTGATGAGGGTTGGGAAAGGATTGTAGAGTCTTACCTTTCCACTTTTGGCGCAGGTATTGTTGTCAAAACCTTTGACGATATTATCTGGATAAAGGAAAGGATTAAAGGTAACGGTAGAGTTCTGCTATTTGCGGCAGATGTAACGCCTGTCAAGAACAAATATATAGAGGATGCAACCCCACTTATTTCCCATGTTAAACCGATCGATACCAGGGTGAAAGACCTTGTTTCTGTTGTATTTTCAAATGTTTTCTTTACATCTTCAGATGCTGAAAAGTTAGCGAAAGAACACCCAGATTGTATCTTTGTTGATAAGGAACTTAACCTTTACAGCGGTAAAGGCTCCTTCATAGGTAAGTTTAAAGCCCGTGGTATTTTGGAGATAGAGAAAGAGATTGAGAATTTGAAAAAACGGAAAACTGTGCTTGAACAGGAATTGGAGGAAATAAACAAAAAACTTTCACCTGCCTGGGAAGAGCTTTCAGAGGTAGAAGAGTCCATATCGAAAATCAGCATAAAGTCTGAATCGTTAAGGGTTGAAAAGGTAGAGATTGAGGGCAAACTGCGGGAAGTGGAAAACAGAATAGAAGTTTTATCGTCAGATATAGAGAGTTTAAAAGGGCGTTTAAAAACTGCAAGAGAAGCCGTTGTTTCGTTTTCAAGTAAAAATGAACTTTACGAGAAAAAGTTATCCGAACTTTCCTCTAAAAAAGTAGCGCTTGAAAAGCAGCTTACAGAGAAAGAAAAAAAGTTAAAAGAGGTTGAAAAGGGAATAGAAACTTTTAAAGAATCTCTATCTGCTCTTCAGTCAGATCTATCCCTTTACAGGGAAAAACTAAGGAATCTTGAAGAGAAGCTAACAGGCAAGGAAAGGGCAGTTAAGGCTATTAAGGATGAGATAAAGACAATTACGGAGAAAAAAGAGCGGTTGCTTTCTGAACTTGAAAAGGCGCGGAAAGGCATAGAAGAGGCAGAGAGAATCCTTTCAGGGATAGATGAGGCGATAGAAGATACAAAGAACGACCTGAAAGCGTTAGAAGAGAGAAGGAACGAATTGTCAGTAATTATAAAACAAAAGGAAGAG
Organism: Desulfurobacterium sp.; assembly: GCF_027028515.1. Taxonomy (NCBI): domain Bacteria; kingdom Pseudomonadati; phylum Aquificota; class Aquificia; order Desulfurobacteriales; family Desulfurobacteriaceae; genus Desulfurobacterium; species Desulfurobacterium sp. The sequence continues at coordinate 13,901 of NZ_JALVIW010000009.1, forward strand.
GTCTTAAAGCAGAAAGAATCAGAGTTAAAGGCGCTTCAGAAAAAGATAAAAGAGTACGAAATAGAGCTTGCAAAGCTTAATGTTAAAGAGGAAGAAATCGTTCAAAAGATACTTGAAATTGAATCAACAGTTACGGAAGCGGTAGAAGCGGCAGCAGACGTTGATAATGAGGAAGAGCTAAAAAGGGAATTAATCTCTGTAAAAGAGAAAATTTCAAGACTCGGTGCTGTTAATCTTCTTGCCATAGAAGAGTATGACAAGGTAAAAGAGCGGTACGAATTTATTCTTGAACAGGAAGAGGACCTTATAAAATCCATTAAAGATCTTAAAGAGGCAATAGAGAAAATAGATGAAGAGATAAACCGAAGATTTTTTGCCACGTTTAAAGCGGTTAATAAGGAGTTTAGAAAAACATTTAAGAAGGTTTTTGGTGGTGGTTCTGCAAGACTTGTTCTAACATCAGATGATCCAGCTGAAGCAGGTATAGAGATAGAGGCAAAACCACCAGGTAAAAAACATTCAAATATTAATCTGCTTTCAGGTGGTGAAAGGACGCTGGTTGTTATTTCTTTGCTTTACGCCCTCTATTCAATTCATCCAGCGCCGTTCCTCGTTCTTGATGAGATAGATGCTGCCCTTGATGAGATTAACATACTCAGGTTTACAGAGCTTCTTAAAACCATTTCAGAAAAAACGCAGGTTATAGTTATTACTCACAAGAAAGTTACCATGGAAGTAGCTGATGTTCTTTACGGCGTAACGATGGAGATTCCGGGAATATCAAAGATTGTAGGCGTTTCCTTCGCCGTTTCGGAAGCTGTCTAAAATAGAAAAAGCCCGGCGCGGGCCGTTTCTACCGCACCGGGCTTTGATTTTCAGTCTAAATCAGGCTCTTTCTACGTTTATAGCTTTAAGTCCCTTGTCACTTTCGGTAATGTCAAAAACGACTCTTTCACCTTCCTCTATTGTTTTAAATCCTTCACCATTAATGCCTGTGTAGTGAACGAATACGTCATGTCCGTCATCTGTTGTGATGAAGCCGTATCCTTTGCTTGAGTCAAACCACTTTACTGTTCCTGTAAATCTTTCCATGTTAAAAAACCTCTCTAATTTAGTGTTCTTGAAATGAAAAAGGGCCTTGAAGGTAGAAACGGCACACCTTCAAGGCCCGTCCTTTCACTTCACATCTTAACTTATGAAATTATTCTTCTTTGTCAATATCTGATTTTAGAAAAATAATTATCATTCCGGCAATGAATCCTAAAATTCCCCCTATAAGGATGACAATAATTCTTGAAGGTTCTTCTTTTAAAAGGTGAGTGGAAACTATTGTATACCCTTCTAAATTTTCCAGCTGATACTTTAAAAAATTTAATGTTTGTTGAGTTTTAGCAAGATCAAGTTCCATATTTATTGGGTTAAAACCTATAATATGTATTTTTTTTCTCTTTATTTGAATATCTACATTTGATATTATATCTTTCATCTTTGGGATCTTTGACGAATATACCCTGATATCTTTCTCTATAAGCTTTTTTTCTTTTTTAAGTTTGTTTCTCGTATAACTCAAGTTATTCAAGTACCCTACAAGTTTGTCCAAAAGACTAATCATCCCTTTTTGTTTTAGAGAAACAATTTCTAATTCAGCAAATCTGCCTTTAATCGATTTAGTTTTGATACTTTTTAAATTTTTTAAAACATTTGGCGGGACAGGTATGATATTCTGGACATATTGATAATCATTGTTTTTTATACCATCCATTAAAATCTGGGTTGTTTCCTGAACAAAAGATATAGGAATAATAACTTTTTCAGTCCTTGACGTTGTTATTATATGTGGCAGAGATATTATTGCCTTCAAGTGGTATGAAGGTTTTATAAAACAAGAACCCACTAAGCCCAAGCAGATTCCCAAAAGAGTTGCTGAAAATAGTTTCGCTTTTCTTTTCCAGACTATGCAGAATGCTTCAATAATTGAAATCTCCTCTTTCAAGTTTACCTCGAATTATTTTGCTGATATTAAAAAAGGGGGCTTTAAAGCCCCCCTTTCTGTTTATTTTCCAATTTATTAGAACTTAAGAGTAAGCTTGAGCTCACCTTGATAATCGAGCTTTTTATTTGGAAGGTAAAGCCCTGCTTGAATGCAGAGGTTCTTATCATACTGATACTTGGCTTTAAGGTCAACCTCATGAGCACTGCTGTAAGTTCCTGTGTTATCTCCATCAAAGTTAACATAAGCAGCACTAAGAGTCACTTTATCCATAGGCTTAACGCTTCCTTCTACAGTAAGAATTTTAGGATTCACAAAATTACCATTATCGTAGTCAAGAACTTCTGCATAATCATAGTCTGGAAATCCTGTAGCCATAACGTAGTTCGCTACAAACCTGTCTTTGTAGACATCATATCCAATTTTGGCGCCGAACATTCCGGCATCAAGGGATGCACCTACGCCGTAGAACTTACCATTGTTATCAGCACCTTTGGTTTTGAGGTAGGCTCCTTCAGCCCTAAAACCTACTTTTCCGAAATCTGTTTCAACAGCTGGAGCTACTTTAGCATAAGCAAGATTCAGATGATTACTTTTCTGATAAAGATCAGCAACTTCATACGTACCATCAAAGCCTGCTGGTTCAAAAGTACCTTCAAAAGCACCCACTCCCCATGTTTGAGCGCTTCCTCTTTTTTCAGCTGTTCCTGCAAGTGCAATACCATAATTAGTGTTGTAGCCTGCAATTACAGCATCAAGTGGATTGTCATCAGCCATAATTTTACTATCACCAAACACAATACCTTGATAGCCCACTTTTGCAAAAAGATTAGGTGTGTTGAAGAGATTGTTTACTTGGAAGTACCCTTCGTCAATTGTAAAATTCATCTGGTCGTCATCTGCAAGAAACCTTACATGTGCAGAGATATTATCGTTCACTTTCGCGTTAAGTTGAACCTTTACTTCTACTGAGTGGTTGTAGTCAGTCTGGTTGTCAGTAGTTATGGTCGTCTTAATTTGACCACCTACATTGACCTCTGCAGCGTGTGCAGGAACTGCAAATGCTGCTACAAGTCCCATGAGTGTTACTGCTGTTAGTGCTTTTCTCATCCTTAAAACCTCCCTTCTCTTTGAAGTTTATTGTCAGTATTAAAATTTACCACTTTAACCTTCAGCGTGTCAAGAAGTAAACTATTAAATATTATTTACAATTTTAACACATTATCTAATTGATTGGAAATGCTTATTCAATTGTTTAAAAGAGCAATTATTTTTATAGCAACATTTATGCCATCAAAAATTGTTGTGTTCCTGTTTGCTTTCAGAATAGGGAAACGTTATATTTTTGACCCGAGGAAATTAATAGACAGTAACTATACAAGGGCTTTTTTAAAAAAGACTTATTCGAGTTTTTGTTTTTATGCAAATCTCTTTGCATACCTGCACGGAGGAAGGATGGAACTGCTTTTAATAGAGGGAAAGGTTCCTATTTATGTTTACGGCAACGATATTGAAACAGAAGTGATGGAACAACTTAACAGGGTTAAGGATTTACCGTTTTTCAAGAAGCAAATTGTAATAATGCCTGACTTTCATGCAGGTAAAGGTTGTGTGATAGGTTTTACAGGGTACTTTAACGAGGTTGTTATTCCAAATATTGTGGGTGTTGATATAGGTTGCGGAGTATATACCTATCCACTTGGAAGGCTGGGAAAAATCAACCTTCAAAAGTTAGACGCTTTTGTCAAAGGCAATATTCCTCTTGGGCTTACCTGCAGAACAAAGAATAACGCCAGAAAGCTG
>NZ_JALVIW010000010.1:0-2044 GCF_027028515.1 Desulfurobacterium sp.
GTCCACCTTTCTCTTAAGAGAGAGCATAGTTATTTTCTGCTTCTGCCTTATGGCCAGTTCTTTGCACACCTGGGCAATTTCAGAGGGAGTATAGATAAACCTTATGGCCTCAGAAGAAGTTGTCGTGTCAGTAGCTTCACTGTAGAACACCTCTCTTATCATATGAACGACATCTGTTCCGAAAGTGTATTTGGGATCGTTCTTAACTTCCATATACTTCTTTTCAGCCGGGTTAAACCGTCCAAGCCTGGCTTTTCTCAGGTTTTCCCTCAATCTGGTTCTGTCATCAAACAGCTCTCCGTAAAAGAGAAACTTGTAAACTCCCTTGTAGAGGTTGAATATCTCCTCAGCGTCCTTGTTAACAGGTGTATCAACGAAGAAAAGTTCATCAAAACGGCCTTTTCTTAAAAACTCTGGGTTGTTTTCGGCTATCTGCGTAATGTTGTTGGCAGTTACCCAAAATACTCCGTTAATGTGATACCCTGTATCGCTGTTCATATCGTTCAGAATCGTAAGAAGTTGTCCAAATAACCTCTTTTCAACATCGCTGTTTCCTTGAAACGTAAACATTTTTTCTATTTCGTCTATCCATATGATGAAACCTGGATACTCCCTTTTTCCTTCTGCGATAGCCTGCTGTTTAAACCTTTTTGTAAGGTTTTCAAGATGTTTAAACGAAAGATGTAGTGCAAAAACGGGATTTGTTGATTCCATTATCTTTGATAGGTTCATTTCTACAAGATACCAGTCAAGTGTAGCAGCGGCAACTTTAGCAGAAAACGACTTTCCCGTACCAGGAAGCCCGACAAGGAAAATACCCTTAGCCCTTAACATTTTTGCTTTCACATTTTTTATGGAAAGCATATACTTTTTAACACCCCTCATACCGACAAGGGAGTTTGTGTTTATCTTCGGCTTGTAAATATTTAAACCCAGCTTTTCAGCAAGAATTTCCCTTTCGGCTTTCCATCTTTCTTTCTCGGGAAAAGAGGTAATGTATTCCCACTCCTGCGTCGTAAACGCACCGTAGAGGTTTGGCAGTTGCTCTATAAAAAACAAAGACTTTATCTTTTCAGGTGGAAAGTATGGAGCTATAAAAACTGCATTACCGGCTTTGCCTTCTCTGATAACTTTTTCTATATCTTCTTCCTTGGGAACAAGGACTATATTTTTTGTTCCCGAAAAGCTTTTTGAAAGTCTTACCACGCTTTCAAATTCCTGGGGTATTTCTTTAAACTTTGATTCAATGTGGGAATGCCACTTTTCAATCGGAGTGGAGTAGTAGAAATCATCTTCGGCAACAAACCACTTCAACCATTCCTCCTCAGCTGATAAAATTATAACATTCAGATAAGGAGAAGCTCAGATGTACAAAAACCGGGAAAAGCTTGAATCACTAATTCAGTACATAGACATATTTCTCCCCCACGTGCCGGTAGAGACACTTAAAAAATCCGAAGATATCCTCTACGATTTGATAGAAAAATACAATACACCAATTTCCACGATAGAAACAATCCTGCCCAGCACAATAGGTGTAGGTTTTATAGATGTTAGAGAACTGAAAGACTACGACGAACAGCTGATAAGAAAATACAGAGAACTACTCCACGAAAACATTTTACCTATAAAGGATACAGGTAAAGAAATAGTAATAGCCGTAGCCGATCCTACAGATCCCAATCTTGCCAAAAAGGTTAGGTTTCGTGTAAAAAAGCCTGTTAAAATTTTGGCCGCCTGTCCTACTCATTTGAAGAAAAAGATAGAAGAACTTAACAATAATCTTAACTCCATAAAAGAAGAAGTTTTATCCAAAATTTCCGAAAAAGAAAATGAAGAAATTACAACTCCGACAACTTCTGCTATTAAGATAGACTTTGAAGAAGAGGAATCCGATAGTGCCGTCAACAAGCTCTTCAAGTTGATTATTGCAGAGGCAATTAATAAAAAAGCCTCTGACATTCACATTGAACCTTTTGAAAACTACGTTCGCATAAGGTACAGGATAGACGGTATACTGCAAGTCCCGAAAGGTCTTGACAGG
>NZ_JALVIW010000011.1:0-2018 GCF_027028515.1 Desulfurobacterium sp.
CTGTCAGTTCAAAGGTGTAAAATTTAACACGATCGTTTTGTTCAAACTTGTAGATAGGATAATTGCCAATACCGAAAAAAAACCCGCCAAAAAGGACAAAAAAGTTTTACGTACAAAACAACTAAGCTTACCCAAAATGCTTGATCCCAAGATACAGGAGCCTGTTTCTGAGAAGCAACTTTCCAAAAAACAGCCAATGTCGACTGAAAGACATACTCAAAGAAAGAATCGAGTTGGCTTTCAGACCAGGTGTAGTTCAACCAGGTGTCTTGTTGCTAGTTTCCAACTACGCCGTTAAGCATGGTGGAGACGTGAGAATAGGGCTCGAGTTGTTGAAAAAGGCAGGAGTTTTGGCAGAGATGAAAGGTATGGGCAAGTTAACCGTTAACTTGGTAAAGGAAGTGATAAAGAGCTACGAACCCAACGTAAAGAGAAGGTTGATGGAAGAAAAGTTAACTGGAGTAAATGAATGGATAGTGCAGAAAGTCAAAGAACGTGGGGAAGTTTCTTCCGGCGAGCTTTACAAGATGTATTCCGAAGAAATTGAAAATCCTATATCCGAAAGGCAATTCCGTAAGCATGTAGACGAACTTTTAGCTTCTGGATTATTGAATTTTAGGTGGAGTAAGGGGAAGAAGGGCAGAAGTAGGATTTTAACATATCCCAAGAAATGAACGCCAAGATTTTTAGTAATTAATGATAGCGGGGGCAGGATTTGAACCTGCGACCTCCGGGTTATGAGCCCGGCGGGCACTCCAGGCTGCCCTACCCCGCTATCCCAAAGATAATTCAAGAATCATACTTAAAAAACTTTCTTAGCTGAAACAAGAATTTTTTAGAAGACATCAAGTAGCCTTAATAGCTTTCTCCTAATTCTTCACTCAACTCGACCTCTGGAGAAACCTTCAAAGATTCAAGCTTTTCTCTTACCTTTTCAAGTCTTTTCTCTATTTCCCTCAGCTGGGAGCTTTTCACGGTTTTACCACTTTTCTTTTCAACTTCTTTTTTGATCTTGTCTATCTTCTCTGCCAAAAACACGACGTATTCGTAAAGGAAAGCAACTTTTTCTTTAAGAACATCCAGGTCTTCTCGAATCTTTACAAACTCGACTCTTTCTTTTTGCATGGTAACTGGAGCTTTTAGTTTCAACTTTTCATACGGAAAAGTTTCTTCCTTTTTTCTCCACCAAAGCATGGTAATCAAATAAAAAGTATAAAACCTAAAAGATTTAAAACGATGCTTTGTTATACGTATAACAATCGTGCATTAGTGTTTAAAATTTAACTGAAATAATTTTTTCATGAAACCCATAAGAAAGTTCGGTTTTTTACAATTTGTAAATGAACTCTACCCAGAAAATATAGAAAGTAGAGATGAAAGTGTGAAGGTTTATAGAGCTATGAATGAGTTAGAATTTGAAAGACTAGAAAGATTTGGAATTGAAGAATCTTATAAGAAAGATGATAAAAAGCTAAACAACAAATACTTCTCACTCGACCCGAGATATTCAAAGATGGTTTTGTTAATAAACTCAACAGAAACTGAACAATACGGCGATGGCACACACTCAGTTATAGCAGAACTTTTGCTTGGTTTGGAAGAAGATTTCATAACAACATTTAGGTACGAAAATGGTTATCCTACTTTTTCATTATCTTATGATGTTGTGAAAAGTCGAATAGTAAGAGTTAAAGATGTTCGTATGCTCGACCCTAAGGACATACCAAGTCCTCCACCTTTATTCATGCTTCATTTTTTTGAATTAATCGATGGACTGTCAAATCCCTACCCTATCTATCGACATAGATCTTGGAGAATAGTTCAAAGGAGATATTTACTTCCAGATATCGAGAATAGAGTAGAAAAAGTAGAAATAAGAGTGGATAGAATCCCGTTTTTAAATTACTTCCTAAAAAGAGGTATAAAAGCTTCTATTTTTTACCCACCAGATAGCGAACGATTCTTAAAGTTAAGAGAACTATTCATACAAGAAAGTTGAATTGAAAATTATTTGTCAC
>NZ_JALVIW010000012.1:0-44007 GCF_027028515.1 Desulfurobacterium sp.
TACGATAGAGTTATAAGTTTTATTGAAAGCCGCTCATTCGTTATGTTTACAGCACATAGAGAAAAGAGCCATATGGAAGGATGTAAACAAAATCTCAAATCTTTAATAAGAAATGTTTATAAGAAAGCAAATATACGAGCTATTCTATTGTATGGAACTGGTTTAAAAAGTGTGAGAGAAAATAAAATAATTCCTTTTAGTGAATGGACTACTCTATTTATCTTTAACAGAGAAAAGTTCCGGACAAAAAGCTGGAACTATTTTTGCCTATAAACTAAATAATTATAAAGAATTTTTGGAAGTTGTTAAAGAGGAGATAGTGAAATATGGCCAAAAATATCTCTTATATAAGGAAAGTCCTGAGAGAGTAAATCTCTACAATTTAGAAACTAACAGTGTGGAAATTACTTATTCAAAATTTAAAGAAGCTATAGCTGGATTCTACTGCAAAACAATAGATTCTTTCAACTTGGATAACTTCAAAATTTATATGAAGGGGCAAGAAGCTTACAATCACGGGATTTTTAGTATGATGGTATGTGCACCGTATTATCCGAAATTAGATTTTTCGGGGGAAAATGAATAATTTATTAAATGGAAGCCAAAAAGAATGGTCGGTTTTACTCCAATCATTTTAACCTCTCCAATCAATTTTTGTTTCTTGCGATATGTTTAGGGAAATACAGGCTTCTTTTATGTCTTTTATCTGTAGAACTTCGTTTCTGCATGTTTCCTGCAGGTATTTAAAATTGTTTAGAAATAGAGAATGTCTGAGAGAATTTGAAATATTTTGTTTTACCCTTTTCTGTGATTTAGAATAAATATAGGGGATAAATTTAAAATCGCTGGATGAAAATAGTTCTATTTCGTATCTTTCGTTTTTTGGAATAAACCAGACGTTTAAATTGAAAGTGTATTTATCAAGGTTTCCAAAGTAGGCATTAATGAGTTCATCCCGCAGGGTGTAAGCTTTTGTTTCAAGGTCTATCAGCCATTGTTTTATGTTGTTGCATTCAGGCTTTTCAAATAGCTGGTAGCAGGATGTTATTTTTATCATTGCCGTGCTGATGTTTTCAATCTCTGAAATTGATAGATTAGTTGTTATCCACATTTCAATTTCTTCCAAGATTTTTATACTATTCTCTCTGCTTATGTAATCTTTGAGGGATACTGAAAATGAAAGAGCTTCTTCTTTACTTTCAAACAGAATCAAATCGCATTCAATTTCAAAATCATGAATTTTTCTCAAGGAATAGAAATTCGATAATTTTGCATACTCTTTTAATCCTCTCGGCAGGACGTTTTTCCCTAATTTTACGGTTAACTGCCTTATTCTATTCATTTTTGCCTCTTAGAATCCTATTTCTTTAGAGTAGGCTTTTATTCTTTTGGAAATGGTTTTGTCTATCAGGTAATCTTTTTTAATGATTCTTTTTCTATCTATATAATCTAAAATCTCTGATACTTTTAATTCTTCTACGGTTTCAAAAAGTTCAAGTCCGGTAGAAAGTTCCGGGTATTTTTTGCAGAGGGATTCAAAATATTCCTTCGGAATGGGTTTAAGCTCTAAAATGTCAAACAGTCTGCTTGGTCGAAGCAGTGCAGGGTCTATTTCTTTAAGTCTTTTGTTGGTGCTTATTATTATTTTGGCTTTTTTAGGTAAGAATCCGTCTGTTACTGAAAGGATCGTTGAGACTATATCAGATACGATTTCGTCACGTCTTGTCAGTGAAACAAAGTCAAAGTCATCAAGTATTACAAGGTCGTTTTCTATATATGTATTTACTTCGTCAGCATTGGACTTAAAAGCATTTTTTCCTTTTAGCATTAATATTTTTACTTTCTTATTTAAAATGTGCTGGCTCCTTCCGATGATGTATTGGATTAATTTGCTTTTCCCCGTTCCCGGCTCTCCAAAAAGTATTAAGATTCCCTGAGGTGCTCTGAGGAAGGCGTTTGCCAATTCTTCAACGTCAATACCGTAAAATAGCTCCCTTATTAACGGATTTAAAAATTCCTCAGCTTCAAGATAGTAGTTTATTGATCTCCGCCAGCTGGCATCAATCCTTATATAAATATGGCTTTTGTCTAAACTTTCTGCTTTTAATATTTCGCATACTCTTGAAATTACCGGCCTGTCATCTTCGGTAGGCGCGTAAGAGAAATTAACTTCTATGAATTTATCATCATACAGGGAATTGTCCCAGTCTATCTTCAGAATACCAACGGGTTTGTCACCTTTGAAGATAAAAATGCTGTTAATTACAAAAGCATTTTTAAAAATGGTTTCTTCAGTATAGACCCTGTACTCAGGGTACTGCTGTTCTATTAAAAATATTATGGATTTTAATACATCTAAAACGTTTTCCCTTATCAGAAAGTTCTTACGCGGGAAAAACTCCTTTAAATAAACCTGAGATATGATTCCTTTATTTTCCATTTTCACCTTTCTCTCCTTATTTGATTTATTTCTTTTGAAAAGATATGGAAACTATTGGACATTAAATGACTAATTGCGAAGGGATTTTATGGTTGCTGAAACGATGGATTTAACGGTGTATTAATGCCGGGGTGAGTCACAAGTGGTCAATATTGCTGATGAGCTTCTGCCTCTGTTTTATGAGCGTGTCAAATGTTTTCAGGAATGATTGAAAGCGTTTTCTGTTTTCTTTTAGCGAGTAGATTAGTTCAGGGTAGTGTTTTGTAAGCTCTTTTTCTTTAGCTTTTTTGATTATGCTTTTGTCGGGCGGGAGGATTTCTATTATTTCCTCAACTAAGAATCTGCTTGCAAAGCGGTATCCTGTGAATCCAACGAGGAATACTTCAAAATGTCTCTCTTCTTCCTTTTTTAGGTAGAATTGGGTCGGGAATAAGAGGGGATTTTTGAAAAAGCTCAGGGATTCTTTAAATGCAACTCTTGCACCGAAAAGGAAAGGCTTTTCTTCTTCAAACAGAAATGTTGTTTTTCGGAATTTGCGGGATAAGAATTTGTCTGGTTTTTCCGAATGTTTGTCTATGATTTTTAGCCCTGAAATGTGAAAAGTTCTGAAAGTTTTGTTTTCAATGAGTGCACACAGGTACATTATGCCGTTATAGACAAAAACTTTTAACGGCTGAATTTTGAAAAACTCGGAACCCTTGTAACTTACAATTAATGACATGCCTTCTATGATTGCTTCGTAGATTAATTTCAGGTCTTTTTGATTTACATCTACGAATTTTTCAAGGAATTGAGGTTCATACACGAAAGAGAACTCTATGCGTTCCAACTTTTCCTTGTTGAATTCCTTTTGCAGGCGCTTTATCAGGTTAACAAACGGTTTAAATATTTCAATGTTTCTGTAGTTCTCAGGTATGAAACTGCTAAAAGTAAGCAGGGATACCAGCTCTTCTTCTGTTATGGATGTTAAAACGGGAAATGCTTTCTGGTTTGCACGCCACTCTTGAGCTTTTCTTCCCTTTATTTCCGGGTATTTTGATTCTGCGTATCCTATGCTTTCAAGGAACTGCAGCGCCCTGTTGAGTTTCCTTCTCTCTTTCCCTGCCGGGTTTTTGTCAGATAAAATCCCGTTTGCGAATAGTCGTTCATGAATTTCTCTTGTCGTTATGAAGCTGCCACTTTGAAGGAGTATTTTTAGTATTTCTATTAATAGTTCTGCTTTTGTGTGTTCTTCGGCTGCCATGGTGTATCCTCAATATCTATTTATTGAGATTATAACTGATGTTCTGTTTGCCTTATCAGAAATTTAACCTAAATTCCCCTTTGCAAGTCTTATTCGAGGGTCGTTTATGGAAAGGACGAAAGGAGAGAAAATTCTTGAGATAGTAGCATCCGTGTTTGGTGTTTCAGGGCTTTTTATTACAGCTCTTGGTTATCCTAACATAGGCTTTATGGTTGCACTTTGTGCGTCAACGCTTTACGCAATTTATGCCTATAAAACGAAACAGTATGGAATATTAACAAGTTCACTTATTTATGCGATTGTTGAAGTGATAGGAATTGTTCACTGGACGCTTAACAATGGAAAGTAGAACAGTTTTTAAGCTTTTTGCCGTTTCTCAGCCGGGAATAGAAGAGATTACACTTTCAGAGCTTGAAGATTTAGGCATAGAAGGAAAAGTTGTTCCTGGCGGTGCTTTGTTTAAAGGTGGTTTGAGGGAGCTTTACCTTTCCAACCTCTGGCTGAGAACGGCTAACAGGATTCTTGTCAGGGTTGCTTCATTTAAGGTTACAACTTTTTCAGAGCTTGTTAAGAAGGTTTCAAGGTATCCATGGGATATCTATTTTCCTTTTCCCCAGAAAGTCAAAGTCAGGGTAACGTGTAAAAAGTCAAAGCTTTACCATTCTAAAGCAGTTGCTGAGAGAATTTTAAAAGGTATCCATCATAGATTGAAACATCAGCTTGAAGAGGCAAAGTTTGAGGATGAAGGGACATCTATTGTTGTGAGAATTGAGAACGATTTTTGCACAGTAAGTGTTAACAGTTCTGGTGCATCTTTACATAAAAGAGGATACAGGGTTGTTGAAACGGAAGCACCGATTAGAGAAACGCTTGCTTCTGCTATGATTCTTGCTTCAGGCTGGGATAGAAAAACACCTTTAATAGATCCTTTTTGCGGTTCAGGAACAATTCCGATAGAGGCTGCTTTGATAGGTGCAAACATACCGCCCGGTTTTAAGAGGGATTTTGCTTTTATGAAATGGAAAAACTTCGATGAAGTTTTGTGGAATCAGCTTTTAGAAGAGGCTAAAGATGGAATTACAGAATTTCCACAGGTTTTCGGTTTTGACATTTCTAAAGAGGCTGTGGATGCTGCAGTAAAGAATGCCGGGGCAGCCGGTGTAAAAATCTCTTTTAAAGTTGCTTCCTTTCCTGAATATGGTTTGCCACCTCTTGCATACATTGTTACCAATCCTCCTTACGGAAAAAGGATAAAAGTAAATCCAGAGGAGATTTATAGAGATTTCGGTAGATGGCTTAAAAAGGTGTTTTCCGGATTTAAGGTTGCGTTTCTTGCCCCTTCTAACAGACTTGCCTCTGTTACCGGAATAAAATGTAAAAGAGTTACCACCTTTTCTAACGGCGGAATAAGGGTTAACTTATACTGTAGCCGCTAAGAAATTTTTGTGAGGTTGCAGTGAAAAATTATGAATCTTTTTCACCTCAAGAACTTCTTGAAGAATTCATCCTTTCATCTTCCCGTCCTGTCATTACTTCTTCGTTTAGTGTTAATAGTGTGGTTATTCTTGACATGGCTTTAAAAATTAAACCTGATATAGAAGTAGTTCTTATTGATACAGGTCTTCTGTTTAAAGAGACTTACGAGTTTGCAGAATATCTAAAGAACAAGTGGAACATTAATCTTATCTTTGTTGAGCCTGCGCTTTCTCTTGAAGAACAGGGTAAGAAATACGGAAAAGAGCTCTGGAATCGTGATCCTGATCTTTGCTGCAGGTTAAGGAAAGTTGCCCCACTTGATAGATTCCTTGAGGATGGAGTTGATCTCTGGATTACAGGAATGAGAAGGGATCAATCACTAACCAGAAAGAATCTGAAAAAAGTGGAAATACACAGACTACCCTCGGGAAGGCGAATAACAAAGCTGGCGCCTGTTGCCGATTGGGACAGGAAAAAGGTCTGGAATTATGTTTTTAAGAATAAACTTCCGTATAATCCATTGTATGACAAAGGTTACACATCTTTCGGATGTGTTCCGTGCACTTCTCTTCCTATTTCCGATGATGAACGTTCTGGAAGGTGGCCGGGGAAAGGGAAGTTAGAGTGTGGCATTCATACATTTACCGAAAAAGAAGAAATGTAGTAAAATGTTGAGGAGGGTTGTGCTTTAACGTTGGAGGAGGAAAGGATGCAGGAAGATTTGAGAAAAGCTGAAAGGCTCGCAAGAACGGTTGTGGCTGATTTTTTTCTTTACAATCAGGATAAGATAGATAAAGCTTTAAGGGAAGATACCCTTTTTGAGCTTTTAGGTGGTGAGCTGGAAGATTCAGAAAAGTTTTATAACTCTAACGTGAACGCTGCGGTAAGAAAGTCTTCTAACTACTTCTGGGATACGCTGTTTAATAGACTTATGAAGAGAGAAGCTCAACTGTTCGATATTTCCTGAAAGCTATGTTTGAATTTTTAGCGGAAGTGGTGAATTTTTTCTTGACAATGTAGAAACAGTACATATAATTACACCTGACAGTGTGGCGGTCGTAGAGGGTAGGTGCGTGAGCTTAAATGTCCTAAAAGGACAGCCTGCTGAGACCGGAGGAGAGCTGTTTCTTTCTATCTCAATTAGCCCCTCCCTCTACAATCCCGCCTTTTAAAACCTTAAGGAGGTAGCTCCTTTGAAAACGAGAAAGGATAAAGCGGTTATCATTGAAGAATTAAAAGAAAAGTTTGAAAAGGCACCGCTTGTTGTTCTCACAGACTTTCAGGGCATGACGGTTGCAGAAAGTAACGCCCTTAGAAGAGTTCTTAGAGAAGCCGGTGCTGAGTACAGGGTTGTTAAAAACACCCTGATGAGAAAGGCTTATCCGGGGACACCGGTTGAGCAGATTGCTGACAAGTTTGTCGGTCCTACTGGTATTGCTTTTGCCTTTGATGACATTGTAGCTGCTGCAAAGGCCCTCAAAAAATTCATCGAGGAAGATGAGAAGCTGAAGTTTAAAGCAGCCGTTATCGAAGGTAAAGTTGCTGATTACGAACAGCTTAAGGCTCTTGCTTCTGTTCCTTCAAGGGAAGAACTCCTTGGACAGCTTGCTTTTGCATTGAAGTATCCGGTAAATGCAATAGCCTGGTCTCTGGAAAATCTCTTCCAGAAACTTGTTTTTGTGCTTGAAAACGTAAAAAGCGAGAGAGAAACAGCTTAATTTATAGGGAGGTAAAGAATGGCTGAAATCACAAAAGAGCAAATAGTAGAAGCAATTGAAAACATGACAGTACTTGAGCTTGTAGAGCTCATCAACCTCATCAAGGAAAAGTTTGGCGTATCTGATATGCCTGTTGTTGCTGCTGGTCCTGTTGCTGCAGGTGGTGCAGGTGAAGCTGCTGCAGCTGAGAAAACAGAATTTGACGTTATTCTCAAAAGCCCGGGTGCTAAAAAGATTCAGGTTATCAAGGTTGTTAGAGAAATTACAGGTCTCGGACTTAAAGAAGCAAAGGCTCTTGTTGACGGTGCTCCAAGCCCGGTAAAAGAAGGCGTATCTAAGGAAGAGGCTGAAGAGATTGCTAAGAAGCTTGAAGAAGCTGGAGCAGAAGTAGAAGTTAAGTAACATATTGAAAATTTAGAGACCGGGTAATAAATTACCTTTTTCGGCGGGTGGTTGTCAATCTGACAACCACCCTTATCCTATTTTTAAAAACCAAAAAAGAGGGTGCAGTATGAGTAGAACACAGGCAGTCAAAAAGGCAACGGGTGTCAAATTAGAAAAATCCCTCCCCAGAAAAACCTTCGCAGATAGAAAAGAAGTTCTTCCAATTCCGGATCTTCTTGAATTTCCTTTTGAATCCTATGAAAGATTTCTGCAGCTCAATAAGCATCCTGAGAAGAGGGAAAATACTGGACTTGAATCAGCTTTTAGACAGGCGTTTCCGATAGTTGATGAGGCGTCCGGTGTTGAAATTCACTATAAAGGCTATGAAATAGGCGATTGGTACTGTAAATGTGGAAAATATCAGGGCCTTGGTGGGAAAGGAGTTGTATGTCCCAACTGTGGAATGGAAGTTGTATTTAGACCAAAGTACACTCCTGACGAATGTATAGAAAGGGGTATCTCTTACACCGCACCTTTAAGGGTTCTTTTTGAGCTTCACGTGTGGCAGAAAGATCCAAAAACCGGCGAAAAGATAGCTCCGATTATAAAAGAAAACAAGATGTATTTTGGTGAAATTCCTCTCATGACAGAGAGGGGAACGTTCATTATTAATGGTACTCAAAAAGTTGTTGTCAGCCAGCTTCACAGATCTCCCGGTCTTTTCTTTAAAAATGAAGTTTCCAAAACGACAACGGTTGCAAGGATTATTGATATTGCAAGCATAATCCCTGCAATGGGTTCATGGATAGAGTTTGAAATTCCCCACAATGAGGTTCTCTACGTTAAGATAGACAGAAAGAGAAGATTTCTTGGAACCTACCTTTTAAGAGCTTTTGGCGTAAGAACTGATGAGCAGATTATAAACATCTTTTATGGGGATGTTGTAGAGAAATTTAAAATCGTAAACGGTGAAATAGTTGATGAAGAGGGCAATGTTAAGTCCAGCGAAGATATGCTTGGATACTACCTCATTGAGGATTTAATAGATCCTGAAACGGGTGAAGTCGTTCAGGAAGCTTATGAGGAACTTTCAACAAGTTCAAGGAAACTTCCTGAAGGTGCTGAGTTTAAAGCAGTTCACAGAAAAGCAAAGCCTTACGGTGCTGTTATTATTAACACTTTGAGAAAAGAGAAGAAGGACAGAGTTAGAGAAAAGATAGACGATCCCCTTATCGCTGCTTACGTTGAGATTTTTAGAAAGGTTAGACCCGGTGATACGGCTACCGTTGAAGGTGCTAAAAGACTATTTGAAACTATGTTTTTCAGCACCAAGCACTACGACCTTTCAAGGGTTGGCAGGGCAAAAATTAACGAAAAGGTTTATCCTCAGGAAAAACTTAAAGAAATAACGAAAGAAGATCTCACTTTTATAGACTGGCTGCCTCCTCTTAGAATTGCTGAAGATGTTAAAAACGAAGATGGTGACATTGTTATAACGAAAGGAACATTTCTTGACAGGGAAGTTGCAATTAAACTTTTAGAGCTTACCAGCGTTGATAAGATAGCGGTTGAGCCTGATTACGACGAGGCTGGAAGACTTCTTCACAAAGCAGACATTGTAGGAACTGTTAAGGCATTACTTGAGGTTCATGCTGGAATTAGAGGTTACGACGATATTGACCACCTTGGTAACAGAAGGGTTAGAGGCGTTGGCGAACTTGCAGAGATAGCCTTTAAGTCAGGTCTTTTCAAGCTTGAAAAAGCTGTAAGGGAAAAGCTTGGTGTTGCTGATGTTGAGTCTGTTATGCCTCAGGATCTTATAAATCCAAGAACGGCACTTAATCCTTTAAATGAGTTCTTCAACCTTACACAGCTCTGCCAGTTCATGGATCAGACAAACCCACTTTCAGAGACAACGCATAAGAGACGTCTTTCAGCACTTGGCCCTGGTGGTCTTACAAGGGAAAGAGCTGGATTTGAAGTGCGTGATGTTCATCCATCCCACTACGGCCGTATCTGTCCAATTGAAACGCCAGAAGGTCAGAATATCGGTCTCATTAACTCTCTTACCACATATGGAAAGATTAACTGGCTTGGCTTCCTTGAGACGCCTTACAGAAAGGTCGTTAACGGAAAGGTTACCGATGAGATTGTTTACATGACAGCCGATGAAGAGGAGAACTACATTATTGCTCAGGCTAACGCCCCTGTTGATGAAGAGGGCAACCTTACCTCTGACATGGTAATGGCAAGGCACAAAGCCGAGTTCAAACTTGTAAAGAAAGAAGAAGTTCAGTTTATGGACGTTTCACCTAAGCAGGTCTTTTCAGTATCAGCTTCTCTCATTCCATTCCTTGAGCACGATGACGCCAACCGTGCCCTCATGGGTTCAAACATGCAGCGTCAGGCTGTTCCTTTAGTTAAGACAGAGGCACCGTTTGTTGCCACAGGTATGGAGAAGCCGGTTGCTCTTTACAGTAGAAACGCTGTTGTTGCAAGGCGTTCAGGTATCGTTGAGAGCGTAACTGCTGACAAGATAATCATAAAGGTTGATCCGGAAGAGATAACGGAAGGCGGACTTTCCGTTGATACAGGTTTTGACGTTTATGAGCTTAAAAAGTTCAAGAAGTCAAACCAGAAAACCTGCTTCAACCAGAGACCTATCGTTAAAAAAGGTCAAAGGGTTGAAAAAGGCGAAATAATCGCAGATGGTCCTTCAATGGATAACGGTGAGCTTGCCCTTGGTAAGAACGTTCTCATTGCATTTATGCCATGGCGCGGTTACAACTTTGAGGATGCCATCCTCGTCAGTGAAAGACTTTTGAAAGACGATGTTTATACTTCAATTCACATACAGGAACTTGAGTGTGAGGCAGTAGAAACAAAGCTTGGAAGAGAAGAGATAACAAGAGATATTCCGGGCGTTCCCGAGTCTCTGCTTAAGAATCTTGACGAATCAGGAATTGTGAGAATCGGAACCTATGTGAAGCCCGGCGACATCTTAGTTGGAAAGGTTACGCCAAAAGGAGAGCAGGTTCTAACGCCTGAAGAGAAGCTGCTCCAGGCTATTTTCGGTGAGAAGGCAAAAGGTGTTAAAGATTCTTCACTCTACGTGCCTCACGGTGTGGAAGGTGTTGTTATTGATGTTAAGATTCTCTCAAGGAAGGGAGAGAAGAAAGACGTTAGAACACAGCTTATAGAGAGTGAAGAGAAGGCAAAACTCGAAAGGGCCAAGCAGGAAGAGATAGGTCTTGTTAAAGCAGACAGGGACAGAAGGGCTGCTGAACTTATCGTTGGAAAGGCTGTTAAGGAAGACGTTTACGACGCTAACGGCAATCTTCTTGTTGCTGCCGGTGAAAAGATAACTGAAGATAAAGTTAACGATGTTGTCTTCTTTGCCCTTCGTAAGCCTTCAATAATAGATGACGCTGAAGTTGAGAAGAAGCTTAAAGAGATAAGGATCAAGGCTGTTGATAAGATTGCGCTTATTGAAAACATCTATGAAGAGAAGAAAGCTGCCCTTGAAATGGGACATGACCTTCCTGCTGGTGTGAATAAGGTTGTCAAGGTTTACATAGCAACCAAGCGTAAGCTTACAATTGGTGATAAGATGTCAGGTCGTCACGGAAACAAGGGTGTTGTTTCCCAGATAAGACCTGTTGAAGATATGCCTTTCCTTGAAGATGGTACACCAATTGACATTACTCTTAACCCTCTTGGCGTTCCATCTCGTATGAACGTTGGACAGATTCTTGAAGTTCACCTTGGTCTTGCTGCTAAAGAGCTTGGTAAGAAGATTGAAAAGCTTATGAAGGTTGGACTTGACCTTGTAAGGGAAGAAATAAAAGCTATCTATAACGATGAAAACATAAGCAAGCTTATAGATTCTCTATCTGACGATGAACTGAGAGAGGTTGCCAAGAAGCTTTCAAAGGGTATCAGGTTTGAATCACCTATTTTTATGGGTGCTAAAGAGAAAGAGATTAAGAGACTTCTCAAGCTTGCGGGACTTCCTGAAACGGGAAGACTCACAGTTTATGATGGTCTTACTGGAGAGCCGTTTGACCAGGACGTTACCGTTGGTTACATGTACATGCTCAAGCTTATTCACCTTGCTGACGATAAGATTCATGCCCGTTCAACAGGTCCTTACTCACTCATTACTCAACAGCCACTTGGTGGTAAGGCACAGTTTGGCGGTCAGAGATTTGGTGAGATGGAAGTCTGGGCACTTGAAGCTTACGGTGCTGCTTACACGCTTCAGGAGATGCTTACGGTTAAGTCTGACGATGTTGAAGGAAGGTCAAGGGTTTACGAATCTATCGTAAAAGGAAAGTACACATTTGAACCTGGACTTCCTGAATCATTTAACGTTCTTGTTAGAGAGCTTAAAGCACTTGCCCTTGATGTTAAATTCATCAAGCAGATAGAAGAAGCAGAGCCTGAGAAGAGCGAGGCTGAAAAACTATTTGAAGAGAAAGAAGAAGAGTAACAGTTTGGGGGCTTTGCCCCCTTTAGCATAAAGAATCCTTTGCAGGAGGAGCTGTAGTGAAAGAGATTATCTTTTCAGAAGAACCTAAAACCTTTGATTTTGATGCAATAGAGATTGGCCTTGCTTCACCTGAAAAAATTAAGGAGTGGTCTTACGGTGAAGTAAAGCTGCCAGAGACACTTAATTACAGGACATTAAAGCCAGAGAAGGACGGACTTTTCTGTGCGAGAATATTTGGACCTGTAAGGGATTGGGAATGTCTCTGTGGAAAATACAGGGGTTCAAAATATAAAGGTGTAGTTTGTGATAGATGCGGTGTAGAAGTTACTCTTTCGAGAGAGAGAAGAAGAAGGTTCGGTCACATTGAACTTGCAGCTCCGTGTACGCACATCTGGTACGTAAAGTCAGTTCCAAGTAAAATAGGTGCCCTTTTAGGACTTTCTGTAAGGGAAGTTGAAAGGGTTGTTTACTTTGAAAGCTACATAGTTCTTGATCCAGGCGATGAGGAAGAAACAGGCCTTAAACAGTTTCAAATATTAACAGAAGAAGAGTACAGGGAAAAGATAGAGGAAGTTGGCGAGGATGCCTTTGAGGTTGGTATTGGTGCCGAAGCCATAAAAGAAGCTCTTAAAAGGGTTAACCTTGAAGACCTTGCCGAGGAGCTTCGTGAAGAGATAAGAATGTACTCTGGTGAGATTGACGGTATCAACAGCGATCTTCAGAAGAGACTGCCCAACGTATTTAAGGCGGCAGTTGAAACAATTTCTTACTACACAGGTCTTTCAGAAGACACCATTATTGGTATTGTTAAGAAAACACTTGTTGTTGTAGTTGAGCCTGGAGATAGCAACCTTGAAAAAGGACAGATTATTCCTTACGAAGACTTCAAGAAGATTTCGGAAACATGCACGCTGAAAGTTGAAAAAGGTGGAAAAGCCCTTGACTGGTATGTTGACTACCTTGTTGAGCTTGGAAAAATTCAGAGCAAAGAGCTTGTAAAGGAAGAAATCAGAAGGGCTACAAGAAAAGATACAACAGAAGCTAAACTTAAAAAGTTGGTTAAAAGATTAAGACTTGTAGAGGCTTTCATAGAAAGTGATAACAAGCCTGAGTGGATGGTTCTTGAGGTTCTTCCTGTTCTTCCACCGGAATTGAGACCTTTAGTTCCTCTTGAAGGTGGCAGGTTTGCAACATCTGACCTTAACGACCTTTACAGAAGGGTTATTAACAGGAATAACCGTCTTAAAAGACTTATAGAGCTTGATGCTCCTGACATTATCATCAGAAACGAAAAGAGAATGCTTCAGGAAGCGGTTGATACTCTCATAGATAACGGAAGAAGAGGAAGGCCTGTAAGAAGTTCCAAGGGACATCCTCTTAAGTCTCTTTCAGATGTTTTGAGAGGAAAGCAGGGAAGATTCAGGCAGAACCTTTTGGGTAAAAGAGTTGACTACTCAGGTCGTGCCGTTATCGTTATCGGTCCTGACCTTAAGATGCACCAGTGCGGTCTTCCTAAAATTATGGCACTTGAACTCTTTAAGCCGTTTATATACAGAAGACTGGAAGAGAAAGGCTACGCTAATACGGTCAAGCAAGCCAAGAAGATGGTTGAAAGGCAGGATCCGGTAGTATGGGAATGCCTTGAAGAGGTTATTAAAGAACACCCTGTTCTTCTCAACCGTGCGCCGACACTTCACAGAGTTTCTGTTCAGGCTTTTGAACCGATACTTGTTGAGGGTAAGGCTATTAAGCTTCATCCTCTTGTCTGTGCGGCGTTTAACGCTGACTTTGATGGTGACCAGATGGCCGTTCACGTCCCTCTTTCCCTTGAGGCGCAGCTTGAAGCTTACACACTTATGCTTTCAACTCAGAACATTCTTTCACCAGCTCACGGAAGGCCTCTTGCCGTTCCGTCTCAGGACATGGTTCTTGGTCTTTACTACATTACACTTGAGAAGAAAGGTGCTAAAGGTGAAGGAAAGATATTTGCTAACTTTAACGAGGCACTCAGGGCCCTTGATCTTGGTCTTATAGATCTCCACGCAAAGATTAAGGTTAGAATTCCTGCCCACAAGAGTGAAACAGGAAAACCTGAACTTGTTGAAACAACGGCCGGAAGGATAAAGTTTAATCTGCTCCTTCCAGAGGATTATCCCTACATTAACAGGGTAATGAGCAAGAAAGCCATTGCTGCCATGATTGCCGACATTCACAAAAAATTCGGTAATGAAGTTACCGTTGATATGCTTGATAGGTTAAAGGAAAACGGATTTCTCATGGCAACGCTTGGTGGTCTCTCAATCGGTATAGATGATCTTCATATTCCACCTACGAAGAAAGAGCTTGTTGAAAAGGCTAAGAAGGAAGTAGAGAGGATAGAGGAAGGTTACAGAAAAGGCCTTCTTTCTAAGGATGAAAGGTACAACAAGATAGTTGATATATGGACAAGGGTTACGGAGCAGATAACCAAAGACATGATGGAGTACATGAAAACTCACGATATTGACAGCCGTGGAAGGCTTCCAGACGATGGTACTTTCAATCCAGTTTACATGATGCTCTCCTCCGGTGCTCGTGGTAGCCAGCAGCAGATTCGTCAGCTTGCAGGTTTAAGGGGTCTTATGGCCAAGCCTTCCGGTGAAATCATTGAAACACCTATTATTTCAAGTTTCCGTGAAGGTCTGACAGTCCTTGAGTACTTTATCTCAACTCACGGTGCAAGAAAAGGTCTTGCCGATACCGCTCTTAAAACTGCTGACGCCGGTTACCTGACAAGGAGACTCGCTGATGTTGCTCAGGATATTATTGTAACGATGGAAGACTGCGGGTGCGATGACGGTATTGAGATTTCTGCTCTCATGGAAGCGGGTGAGATTGTTATTCCGCTTGCTAAAAGGATTGCAGGAAGATACGCTGCTGAAGACATATCCGATCCTATAACAGGTGAGATTCTGGTTCGCAAGAACGAAGAGATTTCAGATGAAATGGCGCAGAGGATTGAAGATCTTGGTATAGATAAGGTTAAGATTAGATCTGTTATGACCTGTAAGGCACCATTTGGTGTTTGTGCCAAATGTTACGGAAGAGACCTTGCAAGGAGAAGGCCGGTTCAGTTAGGAGAATCTGTGGGTATTATTGCTGCCCAGTCAATCGGTGAGCCGGGAACCCAGCTTACCATGCGTACCTTCCACATTGGTGGTATTGCCATGCGTGGTGCTGAAGAATCTGAATACAAGGCCAAACATGAGGGAATCGTTAAAGTCTTTGATGTTAACACGATTACCGATACTGAAGGGAATGTCATTGTCATTAACAGAGCCGGAAAAATTGCCGTTGTTGATGAGAAGACAGGTAAACACCTTGAAAGGTATGATATTCCTTACGGCTCTTACTTGAGGGTTAAAGATGGTCAGCAGGTGAAGCCTGGAATGATACTTGTCGAGTGGGATCCACTCGCTGTACCTATTCTTGCCCTCAAATCCGGTACTGTCAGGTATAAAGATATTATTCCGGGAGTTACCATTTCTGAAACAGAACCTGTTGTTCTTGAGTACAGGACCCTTCCATACGAGCCAACAATTGAAATAGTTGATGAAAACGGTGAAGTTGTTGATTTCTATCCTCTTCCTGTTGGTTCCCGTATAATGGTTAAAGAAGGTGAAAAGGTTACAGTTGGAACATCTCTGGCAAGGCTTCCGAGAAAAATTGGAGGAACAAAGGACATTACCGGTGGTCTGCCGAGAGTCGCGGAACTTCTTGAAGCGAGAAAGCCAAAAGATGCGGCAATTCTTGCTGAAATTGACGGTAAGGTTTATGTTGAAACAGAGAGAGCTAAGAAAAAGATAACTATCCTCAATCCTGAAACCGGCGTTAAAAGGGAATACGAAGTTCCAAAAGGAAAGTATATTTATGTGAGAACGGGAGACTACGTTAAAGCCGGTGAGCCTCTGACGGACGGTCAGCTTAATCCTCACGACATACTTGCCATCATGGGTGAAAGAGCTGTTGAGAGATTCCTCCTTGATGAGGTTCAGTCTGTTTACCGTGCTCAGGGCGTTGAGATTAACGACAAGCATTTTGAAGTAATTATCAAGAGAATGCTCAGAAAGGTTAAGATAGAGGACGCTGGCGACAGTAACTTCCTTGTTGAAGAGATCGTTGACAGAGAGGAGTTTGAAAGAGTGAGAGAGAGACTCTTTAAGGAAGGCAAGCGGCCACCTAAAGCCAAGCCTGTTCTTACGGGTATCACAAAGGCGGCTCTTTCTACGGAAAGCTTTATCTCTGCTGCTTCCTTCCAGGAGACAACGAGGGTTCTATCTGAGGCAGCAGTTAGAGGTAAGAGGGATTATCTCAGAGGTCTTAAAGAAAACGTTATTATCGGAAGACTTATTCCCGCCGGAACAGGAAGGAAAGAATACAGAAAAGTTACATGGCAGTACTGTGAAAAAGCTGAAGAGGCAGAGTAAACTTCTTAATTGCCAATATTTAAAGGGGGGCTTTAAAGCCCCCCTTTTTATTTTTGATTTAGAAAATTTTTACTTCAGGAGGGATGAAAAGCAGAGCTTTTTTGACACGGCGGGATAGTGCTTTAAGAGCATCTGTTGGTGCTATGTTTGAAACTTCTTCTATTTTACCGTTCATCTTTACAAGTATCGCGTCAAGTTTTTCCGGTGAATAGTAAGAGTAAGCGACCTTTGAAGGTTCTATTACATCCATATAGTATTCAGGGTCAAAGCCTTCTTTTATCAGTTTTTCTCTTGCTTCAAGTACGATCTGAGGACTTTCTATCTCTATGGCTCTAAAGAAGTATCGCTTTACAAATCTTCGGCTTAAATCTTCAAGCACAGGATCTTTTGATAAAGTAAATTGATACACGGAAGAGATTACAGAAGCGTCAGTTAACATGAAGAACTTTTCAACACTTTTTGTCTTTATTGTTTCTTTAAGCAGAGAATCCATTTCAACTGTTGTACCGTTTGACAGCAAGTGCCTGAGCCTTTTTAGCAATTTTTGTAGAAGAACCTGAGCCGAGATGTTTACAGGGTGAAAATAGACAGTCCAGTACATCTGGTACCTTGACATAACGTACGATTCAAGGGCGTTAAATCCTTTGTAATTCCAGACGAGGTTGTTATCTTCAATCTCAATAGATGCAAGTATCCTGTTAACGTCAACCTTTCCAAAGCTTACGCCTGTATGGAAGGCGTCCCTCCTTAAGTAGTCAAGTCTGTCACAATCAAGTTGGCTTGAGATAAGCTGGTGTCCAAAAGGAATCGGGAACTCCTTTTTTATTATCTTTTTTACATTTTTAACGGTTAAACTTTCTACGGTACCTTCTGATTCGAGCATTTCAAGTGCTTTTAATGTTAGTTCTTCGTGGCTGTAAGGGATTATTTTTTTCTCAAGGGCGTGGGAGTAGGGAGAGTGGCCAAGGTCGTGAGTTAGAGCTGCGATTTTTATGTTGAATTTTAAACTTTCATCAACAGAGTAGCCTTTCTTTTCTAAAAAGCCAAAAGCTTTTGTTACGAGCCAGTAAACGCCTAATGAATGTTGAAAACGGGTATGTTCCGCACCGGGATAGACAAAGTAGCAGGGACCAAGTTGTCTTATGTATCTTAAGCGTTGCGTGAGAGGAGAGTTGATGATTTTTTCTCCTGTTCCCCCTTTTTCTATCATTACAAATTCATCGTAAACGGGATCCATAAAGAGCTTGTATTTCATTTTTTCACCTTGAGAAAATTTCCTGAGGTAATTCTATCAAATGAAGAGGAGGGGTGGGTTAAATTTAAAAGTGGTGCGGTAGCACCGCACCATTTAGTTCTGACATTTATCGCAGACACCGTAGTAGATTACTTCGCACTTTTCAACGCTGAAATTGTATTTTTTGAGTTTTTCCATTTCTACATTTACATCACAGTCTATATCCACCACTCTTCCACACATTTTACAGATAAAGTGGCTGTGGGGCGTTATCTTTCCATCGAATCTTGCAACGCCGTTAACAGTTGCAACTTTCACTGCAAGACCTGCATTTTCAAGGCTTGTTAGTGTCCTATACACTGTAGCGAGGGATATTCCTGCGAATTTCCCTTTAAGGGCATCGTAGATATCTTCTGCTGACGGATGGTCGTGTCTGCTTATGAGCTCTCTGTAAATTGCCACCCTCTGGGGTGTAATTTTCATACCTTTCGAGCGGGCGGTTTTCTTGAAATTTTCAACCATGGTTTCTATATTTTTCATTGGATGCTCCTTTTATCTAAAGAGGTTTATACTAAAATTACAACAACAGTAAGTTGCGGCCTGCCAGACCTGATAAATAATATAACTTTTAATTCTGTAAGTCAATACTTGTTGCTAATATGTAACATTAACCATTCGTAAGTTGTGACTAATCATAACCATTTGCAAGTAGTTTTCCACATTATAAATATAATAAGTGGTACAATATTGACAAGATGCGTAAGGGAGAGGTGTTATGAGTGCTGAGTCTGTTTCTTTAGTTATTATAGCAGTATGTATGGTCGTTATCACTATTTCAATCGTTGTTATGGCACTTGGTGTTTATTCTTTTCTCAAAAATTTAAGTGAATTCCTTGAAAGGACAGAACCTGAAGTTTCAGAAGTGGCTGATACTGTTAAGGGTACTGTTGATGTTGTTAAAGAGACGGTAGAGTCTTTAAGGGATACGGTTAATTCTTTTGTTGAAACATTTAATGCTGTTTTTTCTGTTTTAAGATTGTTCAGTAATAGAAAGAAAAAGAAAAAGTGAGCATAGCGCTCACTTTAGATGTCGAGGTTTCTAACCTCTCTGGCAAATTTCTGAATGAATTCTCTTCTTGGTTCAACCTTGTCACCCATAAGGATGGTGAATATTTCGTCGGCATTCACAGCGTCTTCTACTGATACTTTGAGCAGCGTTCTGTTTTCAGGATTCATTGTTGTTTCCCACAGCTGATCAGGATTCATTTCGCCAAGTCCTTTGTAGCGCTGGATGTATATGCCTTCCTTTCCGATTTTCAGGATAAAGTCGTAGAGTTCGTCTATCGTCTCAAACTCAAGTGTTTCATTTTTCTTCTTCAATCTGTACGGCGGCTGGCCAAGATATTCTCTTATTCGTGCCTTAAGTCCTTTTGCCCGTTTAAACAGGTCAGAAATTAGGAGTTTTTCGTCAACGATAACGGTTTTTGTAAGGTAGTTGTCAAAGGGGATGTCTATCTCGATGAAGAAACAGCAGGAATCTTTGTTTTCTTTTATCCTTATCTCACTCTCTTTCATTGATTCGGGCAGGTTTTCTCTAATTTTTTCTACGAGTTTTTCTGTTTTTTCTCTGTTGTATAGATCTTTATAATCTGCCTGTGCTCTTAAAAGTGCGTTTACAATTTCTCTGTTTCTTTTTCTCGAAAGGATAGAAATGATTTCGTTGAGTTTTCTTATCTCTTCGACAATTTTCAGGCCTTCTTCCTTCTCTATTCCCTTTCCTTTACCGTCAAGTAGCGTTAAAGTGTCAAGAGCAAAGTCAGCAACGACTTTTTCAAATTCTGCATCTGATTTGATGTACATCTCTTTCTTGCCTTTTTTTATCCTGTAAAGGGGAGGTTGTGCGATGTAGAGATATCCTTTTTCCACAATTTCAGGAAACTGGCGGAAGAAGAATGTTAAAAGTAGCGTTCTGATATGGGCACCGTCAACATCGGCGTCTGTCATTATTATGATTTTGTGGTAGCGGAGCTTTGATATGTCAAAGTGGCTTCCGACACCTGTTCCCAGTGCCGTTATTATTGTCTTAATTTCATCGTTTGAGAGAACCTTTTCTATTCTTGCCTTTTCAACGTTTATGATTTTACCTTTTAACGGTAAAATAGCCTGAAATCTTCTGTCTCTTCCCTGTTTTGCACTTCCACCGGCAGAGTCACCCTCAACAAGGTACAGTTCCGTTTTTTCTGGATCTCTCTCTGAACAGTCTGCAAGCTTTCCAGGCAGGGAAAATTCTTCAAGGACACTCTTTCTCCTGGTCATTTCCCTTGCCCTTTTTGCTGCTTCCCTTGCCCTTGCTGCGGTTATTACCTTTTCTGCTATCTTCCTTCCAATGTCGGGTCTTTCATTTAAGAATGCCGTAAGTTTTTCGTAAACGACGGATGTTACAATCGGCTTAACTTCGGAGTTTCCAAGTTTTGCCTTTGTCTGTCCTTCAAACTGGGGATTTGGAACTTTAACGGAGATAACAGCTACAAGTCCTTCTCTTACATCGTCTCCCGTTATTGAAACTTTCGCGTTTTTTGGTATCAGGTTGTTTTCATCAATAAACTTGGTTACAGCCCTTGTTAGAGCGCTTCTAAATCCTGCTACGTGCGTACCGCCTTCTCTTGTGTTGATGTTGTTTACAAAGCTGAAAATCTGTTCAGAGTATGTGGAGTTGTACTGGAGGGCAACCTCTACGATAACATCGTTCTTTGCACCTTCCATGTAAATAGGATCAGGGAAAAGGGGGCCTTTCTTTTCGTTTATCTTTTTGACAAATTCAACGATACCCCCTTCGTAGTAAAAGACCTCTTTTTTAGCGGGTTCTTCCCTTTCGTCTATGAGCGTTATTTTCAATCCTTTATTTAAAAATGCGAGTTCTCTAAGTCTGTTGGCCAGTATGTCCCAGCTGAATTCTGTTACTTCAAAGATTTCAGGATCTGGTTTAAAAGTTACTATTGTTCCTCTTTTGTGTGTTTCACCGATGCACGTGAATGCAGTTACCGGTTTCCCTTTTTCATATGTTTGTTTGTAAACTTTTCCGTCTCTGTGAATTTCAACTATCAGCCACTCTGAAAGTGCGTTGACTACCGATACACCTACTCCGTGAAGGCCTCCTGAATACTGGTATGCCTCTTTCTCAAACTTTCCGCCTGCGTGAAGGACAGTAAGAACTATTTCCGCGGCAGGCTTTCCATATTCTGGATGTATGTCAACGGGGATTCCCCTTCCGTTGTCAGCAACCGTTATAGAATTATCTTCGTGAATTGTTACTTCTATCTCTGTACAGTAACCGGCTAAAGCTTCGTCAACGCTGTTGTCAACAACTTCAAATACGAGGTGATGAAGTCCGTAACTTCCCGTGTCCCCGATGTACATTCCTGGTCGTTTCCTGACAGCTTCAAGACCTTCAAGAACTTTAATCGCTGATGCGTCGTATTTTTTGTTTTCTGGCATTTAATCCTCCTGGGACGGTAAAGCGGTACTAAAGTGGCAAAACACCTTTATTTTGAACGATTTATTATACCACTTTGGAAAAAGGTAAGGAGAAAGAAATGGTGCCGGCGAAGGGATTCGAACCCTTGACCTGGGCATTACGAGTGCCCCGCTCTGGCCATCTGAGCTACGCCGGCACTTGTCGGGCAGCGGCTATTATATCAAACAATTAGCTGCCACAGCATTATGAAAGTGCAAGCAAGCGCCACAATAAATGTTATTAAACAAAATATATTATTAAAAAATGTGTTTGTGAAGTTTCCCATTATTTTTTTGTTGTTCGCTACAATTGCTATGACGGCAACTAAAAAGGGCAGAAGAATTCCGTCTAATATCTGGCTGTAATAGAGGGCATCAACCGCTGACATTGGGGAAAGGTTAATAATGTCTCCTAGGAGCAGGGAGCCCAAAAAGACGATGTAAAATCCCTTTGCACCGCTTATCTTCTCTTCGAATCCTTCCCGCCATCTGAAAAGGTCTGCTATTGCGTATGCTGAAGAGCCTGCAAGAACAGGTATGGCAAGGAAACCGGCGGCGGTTATTCCAATTGAGAAAAGTGCAAAGGAGAAATTGCCTGCAACAGGTTTTATGGCTATTGCGGCTTCTTTTATCGTCGAAACGGGGATGTGGTGTTTAAACAGCGTGTAAGCGGCGGCAACAATGATAAAGTAAGCAACTGAGTTTGAATAGACCATTCCAGAAACTGTGTCAAACGTTGCATCTTCTATCTGAATGACCGTTTTGTGTTCTATCTTTTCTTCTGTTGCCTGCCAGAACATCATGTAAGGTGATATTGTTGTGCCGAGGAGTCCTAAAGCGGCCATAAAAAAGGCTGCCGACAGTTTTATGTGAGGAATAAAAGTATTAATTATGAGAGTTCCAATATCAGGTTTGCACTTTATCGCAGAAAATATGTAAACAGAAAGTATGGCTGTCAGGAAAACCAGGATCTTTTTGATTGTTCTGTAGGTTTTGAAAATTACAAGGTATCCTATCAGAAGGTTTATAGGTATTAACCAGTATATTGTATGAATTCCTGTTACGATTTCAAATATCTGTGCAACCGCTTCCATATCAGCGGCTATTGTGAAAAGGTTTGCTATGAGCAGTAGCGATATGACAATTGTTGCCGTTTTCTTCGTGTAAAAAGTTTTTAAGACTTCGGAAAGACTCTTTTCTGTTACTATTGCTATCCTTGCGACGGAATCCTGAACAGCTATCATCATAGGCGTTGAAAGAACCATAAGCCAGAGCTGATGAAGTCCGGTGGTAGCACCTATCATCGTGTAGGTTACTATTCCGGCTGGGTCGTTGTCTGCTCCTCCCGTTATTATGCCGGGTCCGAAATTTTTTATTCGTTTTTTTACTTTCTGGTAGTTTTCCATTATTCACCTGCCGACTTTTTCTTATGTTTAATATTGTTCCAGTTTTTGTCAATGAAAGGTATATTCTGGAGGCAGAATTGGCAAAGATTAAAACAAGGTCTGAAGATTTTAAGGTCAGGGAGATTCTTAAAAAGGAATTTCTGAAAGGAAAGGGTTATCGTATCTATTCTCTTTGGAAAAGGAGATTAGAGACGGAAGAGGTTGTTAAAAGGATTGCTAAAGTTTCAAATGTTCCTGTTAAGCTTATAGGCTACGGAGGATTAAAGGATAAAAATGCTGTTACCGTTCAGTTTATCTCTGTGCCGGAAAGGTTTAAGCTGAAAGAAGTTAAAGAAAAGAATTTAAAGGTAAAGTTTGAAGGATTTTCAGGCAAAGGGATTACACCTGCCGCCGTTGAGGGAAACAGTTTTGAAATTGTCGTTAGAGAGCCGCTTCGCTATCCTGAAAGGATCGACGTTTTAGAGACGCTTGGGATTCCCGGTTACTACGGTGAACAGCGGTTTACGCCTGTTCGTGGTGGTCAGTTTTTTGTTTCATACCTTGCCTCTGATGATTTTGAAGGTGCGCTTCTTTATCTTTTTACACCGGCTGGCTGGGAGAGTTCAAGAAGCCGAAAGGCAAAGAGGGCTTTCGTTGCTAAAAGGTTTAAGGAGGCTGCACAGCTTTTTTCAGGTTGGCGGAGGGAGGTTGCCCTTTTTCTTGATAGGTGTAATGATTTTAAAAAAGCCCTTTCCTTTGTCCCGCGAAAAGAGATTGAATTTCAGTTTAACGTCTTTCAGAGTTATCTTTTCAATAAGTATCTTCGGTTTCTTATTAATGAAAAGACAGGGGAGAAGGTTGTTTTTAAGTATAAAGTTGGCGAAATGGTTTTTTCTCTTGAGAATATAGAACTTCCGGAGAAAATTCCTGTTTTTCATCCTGAAGATTGGACTTTGTATGTTCCTTTTCTGGAAGATATTGGTCTGGAACTGGAACGGCTAAAAGAGTTTTCTGACTTTTTTCACCGTTTTGAGAGAGAGACGGTTGTGCCTGTGAAAGGTTTTAAACTGCAGCAGATTTCAGAAGGTGCTGTTCTCAGGTTTACGCTTCCTTCAGGTCACTATGCTACAAATGTTGTAAGGTTTCTTTTTGATGCCGTGAGGAAGAAAAAAATAGGTTAGAATATTAATCGTTATCTTTAAATGGAGGTTGGGCATGAAGGCACTTTTTGTTAAAAACATAGAGATTGAAGGACCCGGAACACTTGCGCCGCTTTTTGAGAGAAAAGGGGTAAAAGTTGAAACTATTGATGCTTTTCGCGGCGAGACGGTGGATTCGGTTGACGATTATGAGTTTATAACAATATTAGGCGGTCCTATGGGGGTTTATGAGGCTGATAAGTATCCTTTCCTTAACAGTGAGTTTAAGCTGGTTGAGGAGGCTATAAAGAAAAACAAAAGGGTTGTCGGAATATGCCTTGGTGCCCAGATAATAGCACACGTTTTAGGTGCCAGAGTTTGCAAGGGTGAGATGGGAAAAGAGATAGGGTGGTACGAACTCTATCCTCAGAATGAGTTCGAATTTTTGTACAGGCACAAGATGGAAGTTTTTGAGTGGCACGGCGACACATTTGACCTGCCTGAAGGGGCAACAAAGCTTGCTTCAACGCCTTTCTATCCAAATCAGGCTTTCAGATTAAATAGAGCTGTTGGCCTTCAGTACCACATAGAGGTTACGAAGGAAGATATAAAAAAGTGGATTGGCGCATACACGGAAGAGGTTGTTTTAGAAGGTTTAACGCCTGAGCAGATACTTGGCAATGACGATAAGAAGTGGGAAATGCTTAAAGTCTATTCTTCCGTCTTTGTTGAGTTTTTATTCAAGATTTGAATTTTTGGGTGTTTTTTTGTTACAAAGAGGAAGGTTTCTTCGCCTTTCTTCCCTTTTACGAGCATTTCTCTTGCTAACTTTTCGTAGTAGAATTTGCGATTTTTCTCTATGGCTTTTATCCTTTCGCTTAAAATTTCAACTTTTGTGTTCCAGTAGTTTTTTTCCTCCTGCAGTTTCTGATAGTTTTCCTGCAGTTCATCAAGCGTTTTTAAGGAGTTTTCGCCAAAGAAATAGCTGTAAAAATAAAAGGGCAGGAAAATCACCCACCCAATGATTAAAAGCTTACTCAGTTTCTTCTGTATCAAGGAGACCTCTTGATATAAGTTCTTCTTCGTAGAATTTTCTGTATAGGGCAAACCACTCCGGTGTGCCTTCAGGTATCGGCTTTGACATGGACTCTATCTTGTGTTTTGCGGCCTGATCAACTTCTTTTTTGAGCTGAGCTATCGTGTTAAATGCTTTTACTATTTCCTGTCTGATGATGCCCCTTTCCTGTGTGTAGTCTATTTCATCGTCAGTTAAAATAAATTTGAGGATTTTTCCTGCAAGGTAGTTTGCCTTTTCTCTGCTGAATATGCTACCTGCTGCGGGAATACCTCTTTCCTTTGCCAGTTTCTCTTTTATGAGCTTGCGTGCCTTGAAAAACGGGATACCTCTGTACATGATCTCGTCTGAATTTTCCTGCAGGATTCTTTCCGCCTCTTCTTCTAACTCTTTCTCAACCTTGTATTCATTGATGATGATTTCAAGGACTTTATTTTTAAAATAGTTCTTGTCGTCAACGATTATGTAGTCCTTTCCAACAAGGTTTTTCGTTATCTCGTTTACAAGGAGTTGCACGAACTTACCGCCCTTCTGCATTAACGCCTCCTTTCATTTTTTTCTCAATTTCTTTAATCTTTTCAAGGGCTTTTATCCCTTCCGGTGATTGCCCTTTAATTTTAACCACTTTCTTTAACAACTTCAAAGCCTGCTGGTAGCTTCCCCTGTCTTCAAGTATGGAAGCTGCCCTGTAAAGGGCTGTTGAAGTCCAGGGTTCTACGCCGACTTCGTAATATATTTTAAGGTAGTCCATCAGCGCCTTGTCACGGTTTCCCGTTTCCTCCTCCACAGATGCAAGCCAGAAAAGGGATTCTGCCTTCTGTTCCTTTTTCTTTGCCTTTTTGTTTGCCTCTTTCAACAGTTCAATAGCCTCTTTTTTCTTCCCTTTTTTGTCAAGGAACAGTGCAAGGTTAACAAGGTCATCGTAATCAATCTCTGAGAGGTGTCCCGATTTTACTATGTAGTTTAGAAGTTCCATTGCCTTTTCTTCGTTTCCTGCAAGTTTGTATAAAGATGCAAGGGTTGCAGCGAATTTCACCCTGTCTTCTTCTGGAATGTTTCCAATGTTTGCAACAGCCTTTCCAGCGTTGAGTGCGTCAAGGAGTCTTCCTTCTTTGTAGTAAACTTCAGTCAGGAGGTAGTTCTTTATGTCTTTCTCTTTCTGCCCCTTGTCCGGAATGAGGTTTATATCCCTTACCGCTCTTTTGTAGTTTTTAAGCTTCATGTCTATTTCAACCATTTTAGTTGCTACGGATGTTCTTATTTCAGGGTCTGTCGTTCTTTCAGCCGCCAGTTTGTAAAGTCCGTAAGCTTTCAGGATACCTTTTGCTTCATAGTAGTCATTTGCCTTTTCAACGATCGAGTTTATGTCCGATATGTCGTTTTCAGGGTTGTAGGCTATGAATTCAGGATTGTTTAGGAGAAGACTGTCAAACTGTCCAGATCGGTAAGCGTCGTACTCTTCCATCTTCTCTGCAAAGTTGGCCGTTTCAGGATTTTCAGCGACGGCTTTAAGAAGTGAAAGGTAGTAAAACCGCCTGCTTGGGCTTTTTTCCATCGTTGCAAGTTTGTAAAGGATCGCCTCTCTTGCCATTCCTGTTGTTTTGTATATCAGTTTTTTCATAAGGTTTTTGTTGCCTGTTAAAACGGCTAACATAGCTGCTGTTAGTGGTTCTTCCGGTAGTGGCACTTTTTTCAGGTAGGATGTTTTCTTTAAGCCTGCAGCTAAGTAGCAGAGCCTTCCATAGTTTATTTCTGGAAAGAGCCTGCTGTTGTTTAATTTCGCCTTTAAGTATTCAAATGCAGTTCGTTTTTTCCCGCCGTAAAATTCTGAAAGGATAAAAAAGTGAAAAGCTTCGTCATCTTTGCTTATTATAGGCTTTAACGTTATGGCGGCTTTTTTGTAGTTACCTTCGTAATAATAGGCTTTGCCTAAAAGTTTCCTTGCTTCTGTGCTTTCTATCTTGAATTGCTCTATTCCGTATTCAAGAAGCTTTGCAGCTGCATCAAAGTTTCCCTCTAGTATCAAGGATTTTGCGTAAGGAATTATGGATGCACGGTAGTAGGATGTGTTCTGAAAATTGTTTGCTATTTCTGAGTAGAGCATGTTTCCCATGTCTTTGTTTATTACGGCTATTTTACCTAACAGATAGAGCGTTCTTGGTGTTAAATAGATGCTTTTCCTTGATGTTAGTGCCTGCTTAAGGTAGCTGAACGCTTTGTCGAAATCCCCTCTCTCAAAGAAAAACATGCCTGCGTCGTGATTGTTTATCCCTTTTACATTTTCGTCTGCCGATGGTGCGAATGTGAAAAGGAGTGCCCGATAGTAGTATTCCGGATAGAATTTTTTAATTTCTTCAGGATTTATTTTTCCCTCTATGAAGTTTACTGCTGCTTTGAGACTTTCAGGCATTGAGGGTTTTTGAATGTTCATATCCAATTCTTTAAATGCTTCTTTCTTCTTCCCTGACTTAAAGTATGCCCACGCTCTTAAAAACTTAGCTTCTTTTGTTTTCAGGTTTCTGGCAAGTTTAAGAGCTGTTTTATAGTTGCCTTTGAGGTAATAAACCTTTGCCATTTCAAATAGGATTTCTGAATTTTTCTCTTTTTTATAGAGTTTTTTGAGCCTTATAAGTGCGTCGTCGTATCTTTTCTGTCTTTCAAGATACCTTATGTACGGAAGTTCAAAGGTTTTTCCTTTTAACCAGTCGCCGTAGTTTGCAAATATGTAGTCGGTTATTTCCTGTTTTTTGTTTCTTATTGCTTCTTCCGCAAATGTTTCAAGAAATCCACTGTCTGATAATGCACCTTTAACGTCTATCCTTTTTCTTCCCAATGTGAGGATATAGAACTTTTCATCCGTTGAAAGGGGAGCTTTTGAGAGAACTTTCAGAAAGTCTATTTTCTCTTTTATGGGAAGTGACAGGAATGAAGTTTCATTGAAAACATCCTTCAATTTTTTTCCTTCACTGATGTTTACAAATGTTGATAGACCTAAGTAGTATCCCTTTTTGTATGTGGGGTATCTCTCTTTCCATATTTTGAGAAGTTTTTTCAGGGAGTTTATATCTTTTGTTTTTAAAAATGTTTCTGCCATCGGAATGAGATATGGTTTTATGGTTTTAGGCGGTGATGTCAGTACCTGGGAAAATGTCTGGTCTGCTAAGTCGTACATACCGTCTTTGTATAGTTTCAGACCGAAATTTATATCTGCTGCATTGGCGGTTACTGCTAAAAGTAGAGAAGCTATGAGGATTTTTTTCATCTCTTTGTCTCCATGTCTGTGTTCATCGGTATAAATTATACTCTACCATGGAAAAGTTTAAGGTTAAATCACAGTTTAAACCAGCAGGAGACCAGCCAAAAGCCATAGAAAAGTTAACTGAAGGTTTAAATAGGGGATTAAAGTATCAGACGCTGCTTGGGATAACGGGTAGCGGAAAGACCTTTACCATTGCAAACGTTATAGAGAAGGTTCAAAAGCCAACACTTGTAATTTCTCACAACAAAACGTTAGCTGCTCAGCTTTACCATGAGCTTAAAAACTTTTTTCCCGACAACGCCGTTGAGTACTTCATAAGCTATTACGACTACTATCAGCCTGAAGCCTACCTGCCGAACAGAGATCTATATATAGAGAAGGATTGTTCCATAAATCCTGTTATTGACAGGATGAGGCACTCTGCAACCGTTTCTCTCCTTACAAGGCGTGATGTTATCGTTGTCTCGTCTGTTTCCTGCATCTACGGTCTTGGTTCCCCTTCTTTCTATTCTCAATTGGCTTTAAGGTTTAGTGTTGGTGAAGAGATTAATAGGGATGATGTCATCAGAAAGTTGGTTAATTTAGGTTACGAGAGAAGTGAATTTGACATGCGTCCCGGCATTTTCAAGGTAAGGGGCGATGTTATAGACATTTTCCCTGCCGATGTTGAGGACAGATTTATAAGGGTTGAGCTTTTTGGCGATGAAGTGGATTCAATAACGGAGCAGGACTACTTTGACAGGAGAGTTATAAGGAATTTTGACACTTACACCGTCTATCCGGCCTCTCACTACGTTACACCTCATGAGCAACTGATCAGGGCTGTAAGATCTATTGAAGCAGAGCTTGAAGAGAGGAGAAGGTTTTTCCTTGAACAGGATAAAATTGTTGAGGCTAAAAGGATAGAACAGAGGACTCGTTACGACATAGAACTGCTTCTTGAGATAGGTCACTGTAAGGGTATTGAGAACTACTCACGGCACCTTGACGGCAGAAAACCAGGTGAACCCCCATTTACGCTTCTCGATTACTTTCCCGACGATTTTTTAGTGGTGATAGATGAGTCCCACGTTACAATCCCCCAGATAAAGGCGATGTGGCGAGGTGATAGGGCGAGGAAGTTTAACCTTGTTGAGCACGGTTTCCGTCTTCCTTCCGCCTACGACAACAGGCCTTTGAATTTTGAGGAGTTTTTGGAAAGGCTCAATCAGGTGATTTTTGTTTCTGCAACACCCGGGCCTTTTGAAATGGAGGTTTCAGAGCAGATTGTTGAACAGATTGTAAGACCGACGGGACTCCTTGATCCAGAAGTTGAGGTGAGAAAGACAGAAGGGCAGATGGAAGATCTCCTTTCTGAAATTAGAGAGAGGGTTAAGAGAAACGAGAGGGTGCTTGTTACAACGTTAACAAAGAGAACGGCCGAAGAGCTTACCGATTACTTGCTTGATAGAGGCGTAAGGGCGAAATATCTCCATTCAGAGATAGATTCGGTTGAAAGGGTTGAAATTATAAGGGCTTTAAGGCTTGGTGAGTTTGATGTTTTGGTTGGTGTTAACCTGTTGAGGGAAGGACTTGACCTTCCAGAAGTTTCTCTTGTTGCAATTCTTGATGCCGATAAAGAGGGATTTTTACGTTCGACAACTTCTCTCATCCAGACGATGGGTAGGGCAGCGAGGAACGTTAACGGCAAGGTTATCCTTTACGCAGACAGGATAACCGACTCAATGAAAAAGGCGATAGATGAGACAAACAGGCGTCGTGAGATACAGAAGGCTTACAACAAAAAGCACGGTATAGAGCCTACGACTGTCAGAAGAGAGATAGATTCAAGCATTTTTGAGGATGCAGGCATTGCACCGTTCTTTACGATAAAGGTTAAAGAGGAAGAACTTCCAAAGACGGAAGAGGAGCTTTTTGAAGAGATAGCGAGGCTTGAAAAGGAGATGAAAGAAGCGGCCAGGAACTGGGAGTTTGAAAAGGCTGCAAAGATAAGGGACAGGATAAAAGAGTTGAGAAAGCTGATAGTTCCTGCTTAACTTGCGGAGTTAGTATAATTATCCTTCATTACAAAACAGATGGAGGCAGAGATGGCAGAGGTTCAAACAGATCTTAACGTTCAAAAAGAAATAGAGGAGCTCCGTTCCCTCATAAGAGACATACCTGACTTTCCAAAGCCGGGCATTATATTTAAGGACATCACACCACTTCTTCACAAGCCCTGGGCACTTCAAAAGGTAATAGATTTTATAGGCAATAGATATGTAGGTGCCGGTGTTGATATTGTTGCAGGTATAGAGTCAAGAGGTTTTATCTTAGCTTCTGCGCTTGCTTACAAAATAGGTGCAGGGCTTGCAATAATTAGAAAACCTGGAAAGCTTCCGTACAAGACGATAAGTGCAACCTATACACTTGAGTACGGTGAAGACAAGATAGAGGTTCACGAAGACGCCATTCAAAAAGGGATGAAGGTAATCCTTATAGACGATGTTCTTGCGACAGGTGGTACTATGGGTGCTGCCATAGACCTGATTGAAAAACTTGGTGGAAATATTGTAAGTATTGACTTTTTACTTGAGCTTACGTTCCTTGGCGGAAGGGAAAGGATACAGGATAGAGGCTATCCTGTATTCTCTCTCATCAAGTTTTAATTTAGGAGGCGTGTTGAGGTTTGTTGCTTTCCTCTTTTCTCTTTTGTTGATATTTTCAAACAGCTGGGCTTCTCCTGCCTACAAGGAGAAGCTTCTTCCAGATTTTGCAACTACCGTGCTTGACAGACACGGTAACGTTATAGGTTACTTTTACAAAAAGCATTTTAGACTCTATGCCTCTTTTGATGAAATTCCTCAAAATCTTATCTGGGCGGTTATATCAGCCGAGGACGCAAGGTTTTATGAACATAAGGGTATAGATCCTGTAGGTTTGCTTAGAGCGGCGGTTAGAGACATAACTTCCGGCAGGATTGTTCAGGGTGGAAGCACCATTACACAGCAACTTGCGAAGCTTATATTTCTATCGCCTAAAAGAACATTTTCAAGAAAGTTAAAAGAAATAGAAATAGCAAGGGAACTGGAAGACAAGCTTTCAAAAAATGAAATCTTAGAGCTATACCTTAACTACGTTTACCTTGGAAGTGGAGCCTACGGTGTAAAGGCTGCCGCAAGGGTTCTTTTTGGAAAAGATTTAAAAGATCTCTCTCTAACAGAATGTGCGTTGATAGCGGGGCTTATAAGGGGACCTGAATACTACAATCCTTTCAAACATCCGGAAAGAGCTTTAAGGCGTAGAAACTGGGTTTTAAAACAGATGTACAAAAACGGTTACATAACTAAGACTATCTACTTCAATGCTATAAACCAGCCTCTTGGAGTTTTACCTAAACCTGAAAGACCAAGAACTGCCGGGTATGAGCTTGATTTTGTCAGGTTCATGGCGAAAAAAATTCTTCCTGCCAAGGAGCTTTATACGGGCGGTTTGACGATAAGGACTACTATAGATGAAGATATTCAAAACTTTGCCCAGAAGGTTCTTTCTTCTTATGCAGAAAAGTATTCAAAGGAGCACAATCTTAATGATTTGCAGTGTGCTGGAATGGCAATGACAAGACTTGGTGAGGTCCTCTTTGTTGTTGGCGGAACTAATTATAAGAAAACGAAACTAAACAGAGCTTTCCAGATTTTAAGGCCTATCGGTTCAACGGCAAAGCCGATAACCTACCTTTCAGCTTTTGAAAAAGGGATTTCACCATACGACTATGTTGAGAATACACCTGTTGAATTACCTATGAAGTATGCCGGGAAAGAAAATAGTGAACATGAAGAAGATAAGTATTGGCGTCCGGAAAACTACTCCCACCACTATACCGATTACATGGAGGTTAAAAATGGTCTTACCTATTCTGTTAACCTTGCAACCATTCATCTTGCGATGAAAATTTCTTCTAAAGTGAAACAGAATTTTAGAAAGTTTGAATTTACAAAGGGTGATTTCAATCTTTCTTATGTTTTGGGAAGCTTCCCTGCAAACCTTTATAGAATTCTGAGAGCTTTCTCGGCGATTGAAAACGGCGGTGTTCTTTACAGACCGTTTGTTATAAAAGAAATTCTTGATAAACACAATCAGCTTATCTATAGAGGTGGTCCTTCATTTAAGAAAGTTGCTGACAGAAAGGACATTGCCATTTTAAGAACTATTCTTCAGGATGTTGTCAGAAAAGGAACAGCAAGACGCATATCCTACCTTGCAAATGAGTTTGATGTTGCTGGAAAAACTGGAACAACAAATGGCTGGCGGGATGCCTATTTTACAGGGTTTACGACCTCTTTTGTTATGAGCATATGGTTCGGCAGGGACAGCTATAAGACGCTGTGGAAAGGTGCAGACGGGGGAAGGCTTTCATCACCGCCCTGGGCTGAGATTGCAGAAAGAGTCTGCTCTGTTTACGGCTGTGGAAAATTTTTGCCTTCCTACGAAGAAGTTGTCAGAAATTATTATCCGTTACCTTCTCTTCCGATTAAAACAGAGATTGACATGTATGTGAAAGCCAATACTCTTAGTGTTGAAGATTTTGGAATTTTATCGACATTAAACTAACTGTTGGCTTACTTTTGATTTGATAATTTTGTAAAATTTTTTGAACCTATTTAGAGGGTAGGTTGTGTTATAAAAACATTAACCATTCTTTTATAGGTAAGACCCTCCTTATGATTCTTGTTCTCATAGCTTTTTCGATACTTTTATCTGGAGTATCGGATTTTTTTGTGATTAAAAAAATGGAAATAGAAATTAGAAAAAAGGAATCCTGTAGAATAAAAAGAGCTTTTCCTTCACTTTTGCATTTATGTGAAGAAAAATAGGCAATATGCTTAACAGCTTCAGCATGTGGGATGAGATGGTTCAGAGTGTTAGAGAAAAGAATGTTGACTGGATAAGAGAAATGATGGATGACGATGAAATGGTTACGTCACAGTTTGACTCCTATGGAGTTTATAATTTGAAAGGTGTTCCTATATATTTAAAAAACCGCATTTTTTCTAATGAAGAAGTGTCTAAAATAATATCTTTTATTGATAAAAATTTTAAAGTAGGGAAGATTGCTCATCCTGTAACATTTTTTCATAAATGGGATGGAAAAATATATTATGTGGGAATCCTGCCTCTGTGCTGGAACAATGGGAAAGTGGCTTCACAAGGGTTTATTTATTTTGCTCACA
The DNA here is from genome assembly GCF_027028515.1 of Desulfurobacterium sp. NCBI lineage: Bacteria > Pseudomonadati > Aquificota > Aquificia > Desulfurobacteriales > Desulfurobacteriaceae > Desulfurobacterium > Desulfurobacterium sp. Next base: position 33,035 of record NZ_JALVIW010000012.1, read on the forward strand.
GAATAGGCAAAAATTCTTTAAAGACCTATAGTCAGATTTTATCTTCGAAGGTAGAGATAGATGTTGGTAGATTGAATGGAACAGGTAGCGGTAATTTGATTTTCACGTTTCCCATGAAAGATATTGACGGAACGATTATTGGTAATTTTAAGTTTTTTGAAGACATGCTTATCATCAGAATTTTTCAGAAAATGAATAAAACATTTATTTTTGTGATGATTATTCTTGTTATCTGTTATGCAGGAGCTTTTTTATTTGTTTCTACAAGTATTAATAGGGCTATTAAAGAGACTTTTGGAAATATAACCGGCGCTTTAAAAAGGCTGTCTGAAGGTGATTTTGGTGCCCTTGAAAAACTTGATAAATTCTGTTTGCGAAAAGATGAACTTGGCAATTTGACAAGAAATATCTAAAAAATAGCAGAGCAACTTTCTGTGAATCTTTCCACAGATCCTCTTACCGGTATATACAATAGACTCTATTTTTCCAAGAAATTTGAAGAAGAGATAGAGAGGGCTAAGAGAATGAAAAGGCCTCTCTCTTTTGTAATTTTTGATCTTGACGATTTTAAAAAGATAAACGATACTTACGGTCACGTTGCCGGTGATATTGTCCTTAAAGGTTTTGCTAAGGCGGTATCTTCTTCCGTTCGAAGTCTTGATACATTTGCAAGGATTGGAGGAGAAGAATTTGGACTCATCCTGCCGGAGACTGATGTGAAAACAGCGGTGCAGGTGGTTAATAGGATAAAAGAGAAATTTAAGAATGTTTATATACCTGAAATAGGTAAAAGAGTGAAGATTACTTTTAGTGCCGGTGTGGCGGGTTATAGAGAAGGTGACAACATGGATGATCTTTTCCACAGGGCAGATGTAGCTCTTTACAGGGCAAAAGAAAATGGTAAGGATAGAGTGGAAGTAGAAGAGGAGTAGTATGAAAAAAGAAAAGTTCAGAATAACGCAGCAGGATATAAAAGACGCCTCTCTTTCAACAATGAGTTTAAGTTTCGTGTTTGCCGTGGCTATTGGTTTTTCTATTGGTTATTATCTTGATAAGTGGCTTAAAACATCTCCCTGGATGACAGTAATCTGGCTTCTTATTGGCCTTGCTGCAGGGTTTAATAATATCTATCTTGCCGTTAGAGAAGGATATGACAGGTATGATAATAGAAAAGATGGTTGAAAGATTGTTCTTAAGACTATCCATTGTGGGTTTAGTTGGCTTATTCTTTTTTCTGATGTGGAAGGGTTGGAAATTTGCCAATGCATTTTCTTTCATATACGGCTTTTCTGTGATAGTGTTCGATTTTTTAATCCTTGCCCGGTTTTCGTCTTCTGTGGTCAAGAAAAGATCTATTAAAAAAACCATTGCCTATGGCGGGATGTTTTTTAGATATTTTGTTGTTTTTTCATTTCTTTATTTTGGCATTAGGGTTGCACCTAAGTTTATCTTTGCTATAATTAGCGGTGCTGTGTGGGCTAATTTAGCCTTCACAATAGTAATAACTCTTTTACTAAAGGAGAGGAGCGGATGGAGCATGGAGGAGCACAACTCATCACATGGCCGGTAGTTTACTGGACATGGATTACCATGGCTTTTGTTATTGTTATCTCTTATTTGGTTGCTAAGAATTTAAAGAAGTATCCCGGAAAGATTCAGTACCTCTTTGAAGCTTTTATTGGCTTCATAGCTGGTGTCCTTTCCGATGCTATTGATGAAGAGAGAGGATTGGCGTTTCTGCCGCTTGTTGGTGGATTTGCTTTCTTTATTCTTTTTACAAACCTGGTCGGCCTCATTCCGGGAGCTTATCAGCCCACTTCAAATCTTAATACTACAGTTGCTCTTGCTCTTATCTCATTTTTTGCCTATAACATTGTAGCTATTAAAGAACATGGATTATTTAATTACTTAAAGCATTTTGCAGGGCCTATAAAGGCTCTTGCACCTTTAATGTTTCCTATTGAAGTAATTTCTCATATATCAAGAATTCTTTCTCTCTCTCTGCGTCTTTTTGGTAATATGTTCGGTGATGAGATGATCGTGTGGGTTCTTCTAAAAATGGTGCCTCTACTTGTGCCTGTTTTCGGTCTTGCTATTGTTTTTGGGAACAGTTTCCTTCAGGCTTATATATTCTGCATGCTGACTGTTGTTTACCTTTCTCTTGCAATGCACTCCGAAGAGGAAGAGCACTAATAGAACACTAAGACGTCATGGAGGTAGGACATGAAAATTAAGAAAGAGAGCCTTTTCTACGCACTTTTCCTTCTGCTTGCAGGTGCTGTTCCTGCTATAGCTGGAGAAGGTGGTGCATCAGCTGCTTCGATTAAAGCCGCGGCAGCAATCGGTGCTGGTCTTGCTATTGGTTTAGGTGCGGCTGGTGCTGGTATTGGCCAGGGTTTAGGTCTTCAAGGGACTCAGGAGGCTATTGCAAGGAACCCTGGTGCAGCTGGAAGACTCACAACAAATATGTTCATCGGCCTTGCCCTTATTGAAGCTCTTGCTATTTATGCACTTGTTATTGCACTCATTCTTCTATTCGTGTTTTAATATTGGGGCGGGCAGGAAGGCCCGCCTTTCCCATAGATTCAGTCTCTCTCCCACACAATCCTTGCAAACTTCTCGTTCTCGTTGTACTTAACTTCAAAATTTCCCTTAAAAGCGCTGTTAATTGCTTCTCCTATATGTCTTGCAAGATGTTCACTGGTGGTTGCTATTTCTATTGTTCCGTCGTTTTTTTCATCCATCCAGAGTATTCTCTGGAGTGGCCTGAGTGCGGAAACATCCTCAACAATATTTCTGATTCTATTTAAGATTTCTTCCTTATGCTCTTTCAGAAAATTCCCTTTGAGAATTACTATTCCACCGGGATAGCGATCTCTTTTCCTTCTGCATGCGGGGCATAATGATTTGTTTACATCTTGTGGTAGTTTCTCTTTTAAATCCTTTTTCCACTGCCACCTTCCATCTTTGAAGATAACACCACATTCAGGACACACTGTCGGTTCGGGATACTTCTGTCCTTCGTAGTAAGGATTTTCGCTTTCCCATGTGTACTCTTTTCTTGTTGCCGGAATGTAGCTGTGGCCCATAAGTTACCTCCTTTTCCCCTTTTATTTTAAATATAGGGCGACAGCTTTTTCATTGCACTTTCTTGCCTTTTCTTTTCATTAGGGTAAATTAGATAAAAAGGGGTTATCTATGGCGTGTAATGTTCTTGTCGTTGAAGATGATAAGCTTCAAAGAGAGTTACTTGTCGATGTTTTAGAGGATAACGGTTTTAACGTTTTCTCTGCTACTTCCGCGGAAAGGGCAGAAGCAATTGTTAAAGACGAAGACATGGATGTTGTTGTAACAGATGTCAGGCTTCCCGGAAAGTCTGGTATAGAATTTTTGAAGTCTGTGAAAAGAATTAAAAATGTTGAAGTTATCATAATAACTGCGTTTTCAAATGTTGACGATGCGGTTAAAGCCATAAAACTGGGTGCTTTTCACTATTTAACAAAGCCTTATGATGTAGATGTTCTGGTGAATCTGGTTAAAAAATGTTGTGAACTTTCCCGTCTAAAAAAAGCACCGCTCAGAAGGGAAGGTATTGTCTTTGCATCACCTGTTATGGAAAAAGTCCTTTCGACCGCTTCCCTTTTTGCGAAGGCTGATGCACCTGTTCTTATAACCGGTGAAAGTGGAACAGGAAAAGAGGTTGTGGCAAGGTACATACATGAGGAGAGCGGCAGGAAAGGCAGATTTGTACCTGTTAACTGTACTTCTATTCCTGAGAATCTTTTTGAAAGTGAGCTTTTCGGGTATGAGAAGGGGGCCTTTTCCGGTGCTACAAAGTCAAAGCCTGGACTTATAGAGGAAGCTGATGGAGGAACACTTTTTCTTGATGAAATAGGCGATTTGCCTCTTGCTCTTCAGGCGAAGCTTTTAAGGTTTCTTCAGGAAAGAGAGGTTAGGCGGGTTGGTGGTTTAGAAGCGAAAAAGGTTGATGTAAAAGTTGTTGCTGCAACAAATAGGAAGCTTGAAGAGCTTGTTAAAGAGGGGAAATTTCGGGAGGATCTCTTTTACAGGTTAAATGTTCTTCGCATAGAGGTACCGCCTTTACGTGAGAGAAAGGAAGATATCCTTGAGCTTGTAGGTTACTTTATTGATAGATTTTCCAGAAGATATGACAAGAAAATTTCACTTTCCCCTGAAGCTCTTGATGTTCTTTTAAGTTACGATTTTCCCGGTAATGTTAGGGAACTTGAGAATCTGTTACACAGGGCGGTTCTGGTTGCAGATGCTGAGGTGAGACCGGAACATTTGGGTATAAAAACGGAGAAATCTACATTTTCATGTTTTCTTCCACCTGGAAAGAAACTTCCTGAGTATATTGAAGACATAGAGAAGGCTATTCTGATAAATGCCCTTGAGGAAGCGAATTTTGTTCAGACGAAAGCTGCAAAGATACTTGGAATAGATGAGAAATCTTTAAGATACAAGCGGAAAAAGTATGGAATATAAAAGAGAAAAGCTTTATCTCATTGCTCCTTTACTGCTTACGGCGGTTATGATGGTTTTTTTCAGTTATAACTTTTACCGCCTCAGGGTTGAGTGGAACTCTTTCTTTCAAATGGCTATAACCAACGAGGCAGACAGGGTTGAATCGCTTGTAGAAAGTACGGTTGGTGGTGGCGGCGATCCTATTGAGGGACTCTCTTCGTACGTGGAACATTCTAAACTTTTGAAAGGTGTTAAGGTTGAGTTTGAGGGAAGAGAGATAGTTGTTCCCGGTTCAAATTTTAACGGTGCTCTTGAAGAAAAAGTGCTCGAGGCACCACCTTTCAGACTTCATCTATTCTTTGACACTTCTTACAGAAAGGAGATTAACAGGCATATACTCTTTCAGTTTCTTGCCGGTCTTGTTATAAATATTCTACTTCTGGCCGGCATAGCTTTCTCGCTGAGGCTTTACTTTTACCAGAGGCTTTCCTTTGACAGAGAGAAGCACGAGAAGGAGAGACTCAAAAGTGTATCAATAGCCATATCATCTATACTCCATGAGGTTAAAAATGCTCTTAGCCGTTTAAATATGCTTGCTTACAGGATTAATAAGGAGTCGCCTTCAGAGTATGCAGAGCTTATGCAGAAAGAGGTTAGAAGGCTTGCCCTTTTTATGGAGGAGGCTTCAAAGATTAATAAGCCTATTACATTGAAGAAGGAAAAGATTTCGCTTGAAAGGTTAATTCTTGATGTGGTTTCCGAGTTTTCAGATATTGCAAAGGCGAAGGGGATAGATATTAGAGTCGATGTTGAAGATGTGCCGATTTTTGTTGATTGTGAGAAGTTTCTCATTGTTCTCAGAAATCTTATAAAAAATGCCATTGAAGCGGTTTCTGAGCAAAATGGAAAAAGAGTTGTTGAGATTAACGCTGAAAAAACTGATGGTGTTTTGAAGATTTATGTCAGGGATAGTGGTGGTTCTCTTCCTGAAGAGCTTTTTAAACCGTTTAAAACGACAAAGAGTGGCGGATTTGGTCTTGGTCTTTACAGTTCACGAAGAATAGTTAGAGCTCACGGTGGTGACCTGAAAGCTTTCGTTAATGATGGCTGGACGGTTATGGAGATTGAACTTCCTTTGGAAGCGTGAGGTGTTTGAAATTCCGGGAAATGTTATAGTGTTCTAAATATTTCCAATGGTGTTTCCTCTGTTTTTAAGCCTGATAAGCTTGCCGAAAGGGATGCAATCCAAGGAGAGTCCCAAAAGCAACAGCTGTGTTTGTGTATAAGTGTTTATGTTTTCAGGTAGCTGTTGCAACCACAAGCTGCACATAAACGTTGAACACGACAGGCTGTGCTCAAGAATTGCGCACTTCCTTGAAAATGCTCCCGACGAAAAAACGGCTAAAAGTAAATTCCCAGATTAACGCCCGCTCCAAAGCACTCAATCCTCACAGGTTCAACTCTAATTTTCACATATTGAGGAACTCCCGACGAAAGGGAAGATTGAACGTCAACAAGTTCAACCTCTCCGCCGCTCCACCGCCCGGTTATGTAGAATGCCTGAATTTCCCAGAAGGTTTTTCTTTTCCTGTTATACTTTCTGTATCTTGCATTGAGCATTAGCGCTTCAAACTTCGTTTCAATAGATGTTGTCGTATCGGTATCTCCAAGGAAGCTCTGAATGTAGGGATCAAGAAATTTCACTTTCTGCTTTCCACCTGAAATCTCTTTCCATGAAGGGAAGTAAACGGCCGAAATAGAAAAAGTTTTGTCCCAGTCTGCCCTAATCTCAAAGTATTGAGAAATTCCGTCCACCTCTCCCCAGTCAGCTATTCTTGTCGTTTCAACACCTGAAGTATCCGTAAAGTAAAAAGGCTTGTTCTTATACTCAAAACCAATTCCCCCGAGGCCATATCCGAAGGCCAAAAATCTCTCTTCATATCTACCTGAAAGCAGAAAATATGTCCCGAGTCTCACACAGCCGCCGCTTCTGTGTTCCCCTCTGAACACTCCGGTAGGCTCAATGAGAATGCCGAAGACGTCATCTTTATCAAAACCTTCAAGTCTCCAGCCAAGAACTGCTGCCGGGTATCTGTCCCCGTCCGAAGGCACAAAAGCACCAGCTCCGAGATTGATAGAGGTCCTTACCTCTTTTGCAGAAGCAGGTAAGGAAAATAGCATGAAAATAATTAAAAAAACTATCACTTTTCTCATCTTCCACTTCTTCTTAATTCCTTTACAGTTGCTTCAAGTTCTTTAAGATATTCTATTTCTCTTCTTCCTTGCCGTTTCAAAAAAGGCTTTCAGGCTTTCTCTCTCGTTTTCTTCTATAAGTTTTTCAACCCTGGTTAGAGATTTTTTGAATGTTTTTATGGCTTCTAAAACGTTTTCTCTGTTTTCCATGCATATATCACGCCACATTATTGGGTCGCTCATCGCGATTCTTGTGAAGTCTCTGAATCCACCGCCGGTAAACACAAACAGGTCTTCGTTTAACTGCTTTGAAAGGGTGTCTATCGCATCAACTATAGAGTATGCGACAACGTGGGGAAGATGGCTGACAGATGCAAATATTTTATCGTGGTAGAAAGGATCCATCTCAATGACCATTGAGCCTAAATTGTGCCATAATCTTTTAATCTTTTCTTTCGCTTCCGGATCTGTGTTTTCTGTCGGTGTTAGGATAAACTTTGCACCTTTGAACAGATCTTCGACGCTGTTTTCAACGCCCGATTTTTCTGTTCCCGCTATTGGATGTCCACCTACAAATCGTGCAGCGTCTTTTAGTTCTTTTTCGCACATGTAGACCAGCTTTCCTTTTACACTTCCAAGGTCAGTTACAATAATATCTTTTTTCGGATCGATTTTCTCTTTTATCGTTTTGAGGACACTTTTGTAAACACCAACAGGTGTTGCAATAGCTATAAGGTCTGCTTCACTCAAAATGTTTCCGCTTATGTCTCCATCGTCTATTACGTTGAGTTTTTTTCCTTTTTCAATGGCTTCAGGATTAAGGTCAACAGCCGTTACCTTTCCCGGAAAACCGTGCTTTTTGAGGTTAAGGGCGAAAGAACCGCCGATGAGTCCCAGTCCTATGATGGATATATGTTTAAAGTCCCACATACTATCTCTCCATTGACCTAACTATAGATATTATCTTGCAGGAGTTCTCCACGGCAGAGAGGTATTTAAACGCCTCTTCAACTGTTCTGCCGGTTGAAAAAGGTCCGTGTGATTTTACAATCGCAATTTTACACTTTTTTAGAAGTTCTGGTAACTTTTCAGCCACTTCATTAGAACTTATTACGGTTTTTGCAGATAGGACAGGAACAGTTCCCAGTAAAAATTTTACTTCTGAATCAAGAGGGACGATTTCATCTGTTGTTAGGGAAACTGCTACTGTGTATGGAGAGTGGGCGTGAACGATAGCTTTTACATCAGGCAGCTGCTTATAAATGTTTCTGTGAACTTTCAACTCTATTGATGCTTCTCTATCGAGTTCTTCGTTTGGTTCCGTAGTTGTAACAACAATATCATCTTCCGTAAGGCATCCAAGCATTTTCCCCGATTTTTTTATCAGTATGTATTCGTTGTATCTTGCACTTATGTTGCCACCGTGACTGTCTGTTAGTCCCATTTCAAAAATCAATTTTCCAATTTTTATAATCTCTTCCTTCAGTTTTTTTATCTCGATTTCCACGTTAACCTCCGTTTTCTGCAACATTTATGAGAATCCACTCGATGACGTTCCTTGGTCTGCCGTAGAATTTTAAAAATGTTCTTCCTTTTTCTAATGGTTCAAACCATTTCAGGAATATCTTCTTTTCGGATAAAAGCAGTTCTAACGAGTAAATAAACAGTTCTGTTTCTTCTCTTGACATGGATGAAAAATTGGAAGAGAAACTGGTTATGTTCTCGCTGAGTTTTCGCTCTTTTAAAAGTTTAATAAGTTCAGCTATCAGTTCAGGCACTTTGCTGTTTGCAAGTGCTATGGCCCTGCCGGCACTGTTTCCGCATAATTTAATTACTCTTTCATCGTACTGAACACCTGAACTTTCAAGCACTGTTTTTACCTGCTGTTCGGTCAGCTTCCCGAAGTGGAATATCTTGCACCTTGATCGGATTGTTGGAAGTAAATGGTTCTCGTTTGAGGTTATTAAAATTATTGTTGCATAAGAAGGAGGTTCTTCTAACGTTTTCAGAAGGGCGTTTGCAGCTTCTGTTCGCATAGTTTCGGCGTTATCTATAATCAAGACTTTTTTTGACGAGTACTGAGGCTTTTTAAAAAGCCATGAGGAAGAGTCTCTTATCTCGTCTATTGTTGGCGGTTTCTCTTCACCTACGATTTTCACCTCAAATGGATTTCCGGTTAGAATCTTTGCCGTTTCAACTGCAATAAGCTTTTTCCCTATGCCTTTTGGTCCTGAGAAGAGAACCGATGATGGAAATGTATCTTTCTCAATTAATTCTTCAATTGTGTGGAGTTGACTTGTATGTCCGACAATCGTGTTAAATCCCATTTTTGAGTCTTCTCTCAACGATCTGATGAATTTCGCTAAAAATTTCTACAGTTCTTTTCCTTCCGTCTATAATAACTATTCTTTCTGAATAGCGTTTAGCTATTTCTAAATAGCCTTTCCGTACTTTTTCATGAAATTCAAAATTTTCTTTTTCTATTCTGTCCTGTTTTCTTCTTTTGATTCTTGAGAATCCAATTTCTACAGGGATATCTATCAGGAAAGTGATATCAGGAGAAAGGCCTCCAGTCGCAAGCTGGTTTAGGTGTTCTATTTCCTCTATAGGGAGTTCCCTACCGTATCCCTGATATGCCAGCGTTGCGTCCGAAAATCTGTCAGATATAACTATTGCGCCGGATGCAAGGGCTGGTTTTATCAGGTTTTGAACGTGGAATGAACGGGCAGCCATATAAAGCATTAACTCTGCCATTTCAGGAAAGTTTTCTTCTCTTTCAGAGAGAATAAATTCTCTCAATTCTTCAGCTGCCGGCGTCCCACCTGGCTCTCTTGTTAACACAACTTCGTATCCAGCATCGAGGAACCACTCGTGCAAGAGTTTCGCCTGAGTGCTTTTTCCAGAACCTTCTATTCCTTCAAACGTTATGAACATTTTTACCGCCTATTTGCATATCATTGGACCAAGTGGCTTTCCGGCAAAAAGGTGGAAGTGAATGTGATAAATTTCCTGTCCGCCGTCGCGGTTGCAGTTTACAAGTATCCTGTAACCTTTTTCGTCAAATCCCATCTCTTTTGCAATTTTCCTGGCTACTAAAAAGATATGACCTATCAGTTCCTTGTGATTTTCTTCAAGGTCGTTGACGGTTGGTATGTGTTCTTTTGGGATAATTAGAATGTGAACCGGTGCTTGAGGATTTATATCGTGAAAGGCTATAACTTTTTCATCTTCATAGACGATTTTTGCAGGAATTTCCCTGTTTACAATCTTACAGAATATGCACATCCCTACCTCCTTACAGCAGGTTTTGAGAGGGTAATGTTCCCTGCTTTATCAACGGCACCTATTCTGTAGATACCGTTAAGACATCTCTTAAGTATGAATATTAATCCTGTTGTTTTCCCGATGCATTTATCATTATAAAAAATTTTATAGTACTTTACATCTCTGGATATTGACGGTTCCCATACAAGGTAGCAAGCATGGTCTGTTATCAATATAGGATTTTCAGGAGGGGCTGGAGGTATATTGTCCTTAGGGATAACCTCTATTACTTTTGTGAAGGGTCCTTTTATCTCGTTGTTGGCATATCGTGCACGGTAAAAATATTTTTTTCCGTTTTCCACCCTGCTGTCGGTAAAAAGATTACCTGATATTGTTTTAAAAGGTTTAATTATGTTGAAATGACCGGTGTCGGATTTAAAGATCTCTATAGTTTTGTACTTATGTTTTTTGAATTCAATTTTAACTATTCTGTCTCCTGCTTTTACAGATTTTAAAGTAGGTGCTTCCTGAATAGGTGCTTTGATTATTCTGCATACAGGTTCAGAGAATTCGCCTATAAATTTTTTAAAAACAGCAGCAACCCGGAAGCAAATCTTTGTATTTTGTTTTAGTGGTTTGTATTTGAAGTAGTTTTTGTTTGTTTCTACTGTACTGTGACCAAAATTTATGTCTATGATGTATTTGATATCCTTTTTTTCCTCTTTAGATATAGGTTCACCGTCTTCAAATTTTGCCGGGCTTTTCCAGTAAATTAAAGGCGTTGATACTACCTGCTGGTAGTGGATTTTTGAAGGAGGTAGAGGATGGAAGTCTCTTGGAGGTAAGGGATTTCCTCTTCTTCCACATGTGCTGAAGGAGGAGAGAAAGATAATAAAAATAAATGCTAAAATTTGCTTCACGGTACCTCCTACATCAATTCTTTGATTTCTTTTCCTTTGTCTGGATAAAAATTTCTTGAAGTTTTTTCACGTCTATCGGTTTTGTTATGTAGCCGTCAGCACCGTGCTTTT
>NZ_JALVIW010000013.1:0-43836 GCF_027028515.1 Desulfurobacterium sp.
CTCAACGGCGTTGTTTACCTTCTCTATGGCTTTTTCTATCTCTTCATCTGAAAGAGTTGGTCTGAGTATGTAAACTGTTTCATAGTAGTATTCTCTCATTCTTTACCTCCTTTGTAGGTTAGAAGCTCGCACTTTTAGCTTCTGCGGGTTTCCCTTCAATAATTTCTGCTATCCAGTCTGCCGCTTTCTCAACTGCCTGTTCAGTCACAGGTAGTTGCTCTTCAGTAAATGGCTGCAGTACATAGTTTACAACTTCTTCTTTTCTTGCCGGTCTTCCGATACCTATCTTTAGCCTTGGAAAGTTATCAGTTCCAAGGTGCTTTTCTATTGACATTAAACCTCTATGCCCGCCGTGCTTTCCCTTAAGTCTCATTCTAACTTTTCCGACAGGCATATCTAAGTCGTCGGAAACGACTAATATCTCTTCCGGCTTGAGCTTGTAAAACTTAGCGGCCTCAATTACGCTTTCGCCGCTCCTGTTCATAAACGTTAACGGCTTTAGGAGCGTTACCTTCCCGTGTGTGCCGGGAATTTCCGCGACGATACCTTTAAATTTTTCTCTCGAAAATTCTTCGTTGAACCTTTCTGCAACCCGGTCGAGCACCCACCATCCTATGTTGTGCCTTGTTAATGCGTACTCTTTCCCGGGATTTCCAAGCCCAACGATGAGTCTAATCATCGTTATTCTGCTGCCTCTTCAGTTTCTTCTTCACCCTCTTCCGGTGTTACCTCTTCTGTTTCAGAAACAACAACAACTGCCGTTTCCAGGTCTTCAAGAATCTTTACACCTTCAGGGACAGGTATATCGCTGATGTGGAGGGCATCGCCTGCGTGCAGGTTAGAGATATCTATAACCAGTTTTTCTGGAATGTTTCTTGGAAGTGTTTCAATTTCAACTTCTCTGAAGAAGATTTCGAGGACTCCATTTTCTTCTTTAACGCCAATAGGTGTTCCTACAAATTCAAGTTCTACTGTCGTTACGATTGTTTCGCCGAACGTTACTTCATGGAAGTCCACATGGATTGGTACATCGCCGAGGTAGTTGTACTGAATCTCTTTGAGAATGCAGATCCTTTCGTCACCCTCGATGTTGATGTTGATAAGACCTGAGTGGTGTTTAAGTTTTTTCAGGTCGCTCGCTTTTATTGCGATTGGTGTTGCTTCCGGTCTCCCTCCGCCGTAGATAATTGCTGGAAGGAGGCCTTCCCTGCGTAACTTCCTTGCTACCCCTTTGCCTGTCTTTTCTCTGCGGGTAGCCTCCAACTTTACTGTCTCCATTCTTACCTCCTGAAAAAATTTTTGCGGGAAAGCACGCAATATTTACATTCAAATTGGCAATTTGTCAAGGGGTAAAAGCTGTTGTTGATTGTATGGTATATTCTTTATTAAAGCTGGAGAAAAATATGGAAGGAATACGGAGTCTAAATACAAATGTAAAAACGCCTGCCGGTGATTTTCATGTCCAGACAGAGTTTTATCATACGTCTCAGAGAATAATAACCCTTCTATTTTATGCCGGGCAAGCCGTTATAAGAATAGAAGATTTACCCAATTTAGAGTCTGCGGACTTAGATGACGAAATAAAAAGGGTTCACGAGTCTATAGTCAGACGTCTTTCTCTCATAAGGGTTCCGGTTTCTATGGAGAGGGTTGAAGAGCTTTTAACTTTAAGGACAGGTTTAAAAAACGTGGCCTTTATAGAAGAGATAGTTTCTATTAAAAGGGCTGATGAGATTTTTGATTTTGGGATTCTTGTTGCAAGTGGAGCACCGGTACCTGCCGGAATTGTGGTTTTTCCCGGGGCTTCTGAGGAAGAGATAGAGAGAGGTTTTTACCTTTTAAAGGAAAAGTCAGGGGCTGAAAGGTTTATTGCTAAAACGGGGAAAAAAGAGGGGAGGGTGACTTTTTTCAACATCGGATCTTTAGGAAAGCTGAAAAGAGCCGTTTTGCAGATTATTGAAGAGATGGAGGATACGGCGATTGTTTCTGAAATGATAGATGCAAGGAGTTCGGGATTCCTGTACTCTTCTGATCCTCTTACCGGTGATAACACGGTGATAATTGAATCAAGCTGGGGTATATGTGGATATATAAAGGGTAACAAGCTCAACCTTGATAAATATAGGGTTGACAGGGAAACCTTTGAATTCTGGAGGATAAAGAAAGAGATTGTCAGAAAGTACACAGAGCTTTCTATAGATTCTGAAACCGGAAATATTACAGAGGCAGAAATATCCGATGATAGAGCTTTGATGGCAAGTCTCTCCGATGAGGAGGTGTTGACACTTGCCAAATTTGCCCTTTCCGTAGAGAAAAATTTTAGTAGAGCTATAAGGCTCGATTTTGTTATTTCGAGAGGGGGCGATTCCTATTTTACAGATGTTTGTGCTGTTGGAATCAAAGAAAAAAAAGAGCTGCTGAGAAAGATATCTGTTCTTGAAGAAGTTCCCTTTTATCCTACTGGTGTTAAGGTTTTTGCGGAAGCAACAGATGTTGACGTTGCCAGAACCTTAAGTTTCCTCCCTTGTGACGGGATATTCTTCAATATCGGTGGCGTTAACAGAGAGATTTTTGAGAAAGTTTTGCTTGAGACAGCGGAAACGGCCTTTCCAAAGCCGGTTATAGTAAATGTAGAGGAAGAAGCAGTGCTGAAAACAGTTAAAGAGGCAAGGAATAAAGGTTTTACAAATGTGTGGACTGCTTCTTCTCCCAGCGTTAAGATTCCGCCCGATGTTCCATCTTTTTGCAAGGAAGAGACACCATTTGTAACCGGTAGTGTTTTTAAAGGTAACTATGGAAAACTTTTTGTCAGTGGGGATACACTGCTTTCTCCAAACCTTTCCCTTATAAGAGAGCTTATTCGTTCCGGTTTTGATTTTATAGCGGTTCATCCTGATGAGATAGCGTATATAAAGAAGGTAGTGGCTTCTGAAGAAAAGAGACTGATGTTAAAGATGGCCCGTCGGTTTCTAAAGTTGGAGGAGCGTATTTGACTTTTTGACAAAACGAAAAGGTTGCATATAATTTCCTTCTACAAAATCTTAAATTCCGATAGGTTTGTCTATTTAGAGTTTTAGGAGGTGCAAATTGTCAACAAAGAGGACTTATCAGCCGAGTAGAATACACGGAAAGAGAGTTCACGGTTTTAGAGCTCGAATGAAGAGTAAGACTGGAAGAGAGATTCTCAGAAGAAGAAGGAAGAAGGGCCGTAAGAAGCTTACGGTAAGTGACGAGTGGAGAAGAAGATAACTTTTACCTTTTCCAGCGAGGAGAGGATAAGAAAGAGTTGTGATTTTAAATATGTTTTTGAATCTGGGAAGAGCCTGGGTGGTTCCACCATGGCTCTTTATTTTATTTTGAAGGAAAGTGGAAAGCCAAGGGCTGGTTTTATAGCTTCAAAACGTTTTTCAAAAAGAGCGGTTGATAGGAACAGAGCGAAGCGTTTAATGAGGGAAGTTTTCAGGCTTAACAAACACAGACTCCTTCCCTGTGATATAGTTTTTATAGCAAAAAAAGGTATGAATGGTGCTTCTTACCGTGAAGTAGAGGAAGATTTTTTAAAACTTGCTTCGAAAGCCGGCATTTTAAAGGATTGATGAATAATGGTTAAGAGAGTGCTAATAGAAATTATAAAAGGTTATAAAAGGTTTATTTCGCCCGTTTTACCTAAAAGCTGTCGTTATTATCCAACATGTTCTGATTATGCTATTCTTGCGATAGAAAAGTATGGAATTTTTAAAGGTGTTTTGAAGGCCCTTTGGCGCATTTTGAGATGCAATCCTTTTTCGTCGGGCGGTGTTGATTATCCATAAAATTTGAGGAATGGAGAGAGAGTATGAGTCAAGAGCAGAATAAGAAGTTGCTTGTAATCATGCAGGCAGTTGCTATAACTTTCTTGGTTTTTGCCCTTTTTACAAGATTTACTAAGGGTAAGCAGCAGATTAAAAAGGCCAGCACGACAGCTTCAACGGTTAAAGAGAATGTTTATAGATTTCCCGTTAAAGGACTTGAAAAGACCGGAGCTTTTATTAGAGTTGATACACCCCTTTACACGGCTAAAATCTCAAAAGTTAATGGCGCAGTTGTGAGCTTTTACGTTAAAAAGTACAAGGCGGAACTTGTTTCTGATGCGGCGGAGAGATTAAAGCTCTTTCCTCTTACGACCGTTTCAAGCAATGAGACGGTTAATAGGTGGCTTCTTTCGGAACCTCTTGAAGCTTCTGCCTCTTCTATTTCCCTTTCTAAATCACCTGAGAAACTTGTCCTTAAGGGAGCTTTACCCGACGGAAGGGTCTTCGTTAAAGAATTTACCTTTCATCCCGATAACTACGTAATTGATGTTAAAGAGAGCTTAAAAGGCACAAAGCTTTCGGTAATAATCGGACCTGACATAAAGATTAACGAGGCTCACACATCACGTATGGGACATATAGGTCCTGTAGTTGAGCTTTCAAACGGAAAGGTGGAGAGGATAGACGTTAAAAAGATTACATCTGCATCTTTTAACTCTGTAAAATGGGCGGGAGAAGAAGATAAATACTTCTTATGTGCTGTTAGGGATTCGGCCTTTTCCGTTGACATTGTTGCCTCAAAGGGCAAGTCCATCGTAAATAGCCACGTGGCTTCCTTTAAGGCGTTTTTTGGACCCAAGGAGCTTTCTCAACTTGAAAAACTTGGTATGGATAAGGCTATCGATTTTGGTATTTTCGGTTTTCTTGCCAAACCGCTCCTTAAATTCTTTCTCTTCCTTCATCAATTTATTCCAAATTACGGCCTTGTAATTATTGTTTTAACTCTGATTATAAAAATTATAATGCATCCTCTTACTCATAAAAGCTTTGAATCAATGAAAAAAATGCAGGTTCTTGCTCCAAAAATGGAGGAGCTGAAGAAGAAGTATGCAAAGGATCCTAAAAAACTCAATGAAGAGATGATGAAACTATATAAAGAAGAGGGCGTTAACCCCATGGGCGGCTGTCTGCCCATGATTCTTCAGATTCCCATTTTCTTTGCTCTTTACGAAATATTTCTTAATGCCGTTGAGCTGAAAGGTGCAAGTTTTCTGTGGATTAAAGATCTTTCAACACCGGATCCTACGTTTGTTCTGCCTATACTTATGGGTCTTTCAATGATTCTTCAGCAGAAGTTAACGCCAAGTGCCAATCCTGAGCAGCAGAAAATATTTTATGTTATGGCGATAGTTTTTACGTTCATGTTTGCAAAATTTCCGGCAGGACTTGTCCTCTACTGGATGACAAACAACCTGATTACCGCCGCCCAAAACTTTATAATAAATAAGATGATTCATCACGGAGAGTCGTAAAAGATGGATCCGGGCGGTGGTAGTAGCGTAATAGCTGAAGGATTGATTTTAGCAGTTCTTCTGCTGTTTTCGGCTCTCTTTTCCGCTTCTGAAACGGCATTCTTTTCTCTGAACCGTTTGAGGGTTGAGAGGCTTGCTCTTGCGGGAGATAAAGCAGCTAAAGAGATATACGACTTTCTTCAGAATCCTGCGGAACTCATAGCCACGATCCTCATAGGAAACGAGATGGTAAATATTGCCATCTCTTCAACGGCTGCCCTCCTTTTTATAGACCTCTTTGGTGAGAAGGGTTCTATCTATGCCGTTCCATCTACAGTTGTTGCTCTTTTGCTTTTTGGCGAGGTTACGCCTAAAACTTTTGCTGTTAAATACAGTGAAAAGTACGCGTTTTTTGTTGTAAAGTTTATTAAATTTGTCAGTTTCATACTTACGCCTGTAAGAATTCTGCTTATAAGTTTTGTTTCCTTAATTTTAAAGCCTTTTGGTATTGAACTTTTCAGTGAACAGAAAGTTATTTCTGACGAAGAGTTTATGATATTAGTTGAAGAGGGTGCGAAAGAAGGAGTTATTGCTAAAGAGGAAAAGGATTTGATTGACAGAACTCTTGACCTTGATGAGAGTGATGTCAAAGAGATAATGATTCCAAAACATGAAGTTTTCGCTCTCCCTGCCGGTATGAAGGTAAAAGACGCTTTAAAAAGGATAAAAGAAAGGCGGTTTTCCCGTATTCCCGTTTACGGTAAAGACTTTGACGATATAAAAGGGATCCTCTATACAAGGAGGATAATTCCTCTTCAGTTGAAGGAGGAAGACTTTGAAAAGCCCATCGTTGAGTTTACTGACAAGCCATTTTTTGTCCCTGAGTTTAAAGAAATTGATGACCTTCTTGAAGAGATGCAGAGGAAGAAGAAGCACCTTGCTATAGTTGTTGACGAGTACGGGAACACGGCTGGCATTGTGACGCTTGACGACATTCTCTCTTCTCTTATCGGTGAAATTCCAGATGAGCGGCAGACTGAAGAGAAGGATTTTGAAAAGATAGGGAATAAGAAATACAGAGTTAATCCAAGTGTCAGTATAGAGGATTTTAAAGAGTTTTTCGGTATAGATGAAATGACGGAAGAGGAAAAAGAGGTTGATACTGTAGGGGGTCTTGTTATGAGACTCCTTGATAGGATTCCCAGAGAAAGAGATTGCGTAGAGTGGAGTGGTTTGAAGCTCAAGGTTGAGAGGATGGAGGGCAACAGGATTAAATCTCTTATCGTGGAGCGGATGTGAACAGTTTTTACGTGGTTGCCATACTGATCTGTGTTGCCTTTGAAGCTTTCTTTTCGGGAAGTGAGATAGCTATCATATCTGTCAGTCGCGTTGAGCTTAAAAAGCGCCTGAAAAGAGGTGACAGGACCGCAATGCTTTTAAATCAGCTCTTGAAAGAGCCCGAAAAGATTCTTGCAACGACTTTGGTCGGGACGAACATTTCAACAGTTTCAGCCGCTACACTATTTACAGCGCTTGTAGTAAATAACGTCTCTTCTGTTTATCCTTTCGTTAGAAATTATCCTGAACTTTTTACCGTTGTAACGCTTACGCCTTTAACAATCACTTTTGGTGAGCTTATACCTAAAAGTCTATTTCAGAAGTATTCGGATAAGATTGCGTTTAAAATAGTTTATCCCCTTTACTTTTTCCATCGATTGTTCAGACCGTTGACGTTACTTATCACCTTTGTTGCTGCGTTCCTTACCAGCCTTTTTGGTGAAGAGACGAAGAAGAATCCTTTTGTTACTAAAGAGGAACTTGAACTTCTTGTTGAGAGTGCCTCCCGCTCAGCTTTTGAAAAGACGGAGAGGAAGATACTTAAAAATGTTTTGAGGCTTAAAGAGAAGACGTTAGGCGACATATATGTGCCTCTTGTAAATGTGGTTGCCGTTAACATGAATTCAAGGGTAAAAGAGGCTTTGAGACTTTTTAATAAGACCGGATTCTCAAAGCTTCCCGTATATAGGGAGCGGTTTGACGATATAGTCGGTTACATTCTGATTACAGATCTGCTTGATGCCGCTGATAAGTTTGTCTCTGTCAAAAACTTTTTGAGGCCCATTCTTGTTCTTCCCGAATACATGAGCCTCATTGATGCTTTAAAAGAGTTGAGAAGGGCAAAGACTCAGATGGCCGTCGTGGTTGATGAGTTCGGTTCAACGCTCGGGATAGTTACGATAGAGGACATACTTGAGGAAATAGTCGGAAGAATAGATGATGAGTTTGGTGGTGAGCATTCGCTGGTTAAAAGGCTTTCTGACGGTTCTCTCCTTGCAGATGGTTCTGTAGAGATAAGTGAAATAAACAGATATCTTAAAACTTCTCTGCCTTCGAAGGCGGACTACGTAACACTTGCAGGCTTCGTTCTTAAAACTCTTGGAAGATTTCCGAAGGAGGGTGAAAAGGTGAATTATCACAACCTTACGATAGAGGTTGTTGACGTTGATAAAAGAAGGATAAAAAAGCTAAAGCTGAAGGAAAGTTAGTTCTTGGTTGCATTATCACTGCCGTTTTTCCTGCACTTTTTGCATTTATACATGTTTTTATCCGCTCTTAAAATGGCTTCTTCGGGGTCTTCGTAAGCTTTTAAGATTTCGTAACCTATCGATACGCTTAAGTTGAAAGGCAGACCAAAGATAGATGCAGACCTTGCTACATTTTCTTCTATCCTTTCTATGATCTCTTTTACCTCTTTTTCTGTTATTCCAGGGAGAACTATTATGAATTCGTCACCGCCCATCCTGACGACTACATCGTTCCTTCTGACGGCCGATTTTACTGCTCTCGCTACGGCGTAAATGGCTTTGTCGCCCATTTCGTGACCGTAGCTGTCATTGATTTTTTTAAGGTCGTCCATGTCAACTAAAATAAAGGCGACAGGGGCAAGGCGCAGCTCTTTTATCTTTTTGATTTCTTCTTCAAGTACGTACCTGTTGTAGACGCCCGTTAAACTGTCGTGGTAAGCTTTCCACCTTATAGATTCTGATAGTGTTACTTTAAGTATTTCCCTGCAGGTTTTTTTGGCAAGTTCAACAAGTTTTAGTATCAATTCTTTTTCTGTATCGCCGTCGAACTTTTCCGGAGATGGGCTGAAGTTCCCGGCTATTAAATATTCTATTGCATCCATAAGGTCATTGGTGTAGGGACATTCGGGGGTTTTTTTCTTTAAGGCCATCCTTATATTGAGGACTTCTATGAATTTTTCAAGTGATTTCATTATACATTCGTTGTTTTTAATTTCTCTGAAGAATATGTTTCTATTGCTGGTCATCAGATAGCGCTTATTTATAAACTCTTCTTCGGCAAGTTTTAAAAGCTTTCCTTCTGGAATGTTAGCCTTTCTTGCTATCTCTATTAATTTTCTCCGTCTCCTCCGGGAAAAGCTTGCCACCCCTATAGCACCTGTTCCTATACCTTTAAATTTTCCTTCAATGTATAGCGGGATGGTATATACCAGCTTTCCTATGGGACATTTTGTTATGAAGGGTTTGTCTGTTCCTTTTGCTCTCTTGAAATTTTCTTCAAGAAATTCGGAGCACATTTTTGTGTCTTGCCTTCTTAAAATGTTGCACAGTGAGGAGATTCTCGCTGCGTATCGAATCTTTCTTTTTTCGTCTGTGATAATGCAGGAGCCCCCGAGAGGAAGGACAAACTTTTCTAACAGATACCCTATTTCTTTGTAGCTTACAGAGTTTTTCTTCTCCTTTTCCATCTGTTCCTTTGAGTAGGTTTAGTCTATTTTAGTAAATTCACATTTTAGCAATATTTCCTTATGTTTTCAATTCCCATAGAATATAGTTGTTTTTCTGTGAATTTATCATAAGTTGAAAGAATGTTGATAATCATTAGCATTTATCAGGAGGATTTGATGGCTGCAAAAGAGATAAAGAAAGGTATTCACTGGGTAGGTGCAGTTGACTGGGACAGGGTTCTTTTTGATGAAATCGTGGCTCTTCCCGAAGGGACAAGCTACAATGCCTATCTTGTCTTAGGAGGTGAGAAGGTTGTACTTATTGATACAGTGGAGCCTTACAAGAGAACTGAGCTTTTTGAAAACCTGCAGGAGCTTGGAATCGAAAAAATTGATTATATTGTTTCTAATCATGCTGAACAGGACCATTCCGGTGCTATACCATATGTTCTTGAAAGATTTCCGGAGGCTAAAGTTGTTACAAATGCTAAGTGTAAAGCAATGCTTCAGGACTTGCTTTTCCTTTCCGATGATGTTTTTAAAATTGTATCTGACAGAGAAACTTTGAATCTTGGCGGTAAGACGCTTCAGTTTTTCCTGGCTCCGTGGGTTCACTGGCCGGAAACAATGTTTACCTATGCTGTTGAAGATAAAGTGCTTTTTTCATGCGATTTCCTTGGTTCTCACATTGCAACGAGTGAGCTTTTTGACACTACTGACGAAAGCAGAGCAAAAGTTTATCTGGAAACAAAGAGGTATTATGCAGAAATAATGATGCCTTTCCGGAACTTTATAAAGAAACATCTTTTATTAATAGAGGAACTTTCTCCTGAAATAATAGCGCCGAGCCACGGCGTTGTCATAAAAGAGACAGAATTTATTTTGAACGCTTACAGGGAGTGGGTTTCTGATAATGTTAAACCGCTGGTTTTAATTCCGTTTGTTTCTATGCATGGGAGCACGCGGACGATGGTTGAATTTTTAACCAGAGAACTTTCAAGGAGAAACATTGAAGTTCGTCCGTATAACTTAATAACTGCTGATTTGAGCAACATTGCTATGGAACTGGTTGATGCCGCGGCCGTGGTTTTTGCATCTCCGGCAGTTCTTGCAGGTGCTCATCCTTCCGTTATCGGATTTGCTTACCTTATGAATGGTTTAAGACCCAAGACGAGGTTTCTCTCCATTATAGGCTCTTACGGATGGAGCGGGACTGTGGTTGAAAAACACCTGAAGGCGGTTTTATCTTCCATTAAGGCAGAATGGATAGAGCCTGTAATGATTAAGGGATTTCCCGGAAGGGATGACTTTGAAAGACTGGAAACTCTGGCTGAAATTCTTTCTGAAAAGCTAAAAACCGCATGAAGCGCCTGCTTTATGCGGCCGTTTAAATGGGCAACTATAAGAAAACCATGTCGTCTCTATGAATGCACTCCTTGTCGAAGGAGTAAAGTTCTCTGCTGCTGCACCTGACGATACCTTTGAAAAGGGTCTTCCCGTTTACGTCTAAAACTTCAACAACATCGCCTTTTTCAAACGTTCCTTCTATTATTTTTACACCTTTAGGTAGAAGGCTTTTCCCTTTGTTAATTACGGCTTCGGCAGCCCCTCTGTCTATTATCAATTTCCCCTTTGGTTTCTCAAGGTAGAGAATTCTGTACGCTTTTGCTTTAAGTTCCTTTTTAGGTAGGAAGAGCGTACCTCTTTTTTCTCCTTTCAGGATTCTTACCGTTATTTTCTCTTCCCTTCCGTTGGCTATGATGACAGGTATCCCTTTTCTTGCTGCTTTGAAGGCGGCTTCAACTTTCGTCCACATGCCGCCCGTTCCGAAAGAGCTCTTTCCGGAAAAGTCGCAGGTAAGCTGAAGTTCACTTATGTCATTTACAATATCTATCTTTTTTGCATCAGGAAAGGTGTTTGGATCCCTGTCAAATATGCCGTCTGTTGTTGTTAACATTATCAGGAGGTCTGCTTCAACGACGACAGATACGTGGGCGGCAAGGTTATCGTTGTCTCCGATTTTTATCTCTTTAACGGAAACGGTATCGTTTTCGTTTACTACTGGTATGACGTTAAGTTTAGACAGGGCGTGGAACGTATCTTTTGCGTGGGTAAACCGCCTTTTTGAGCGCAGGTCTTCCGCCGTCAGTAGAACCTGCGCTATGTTGTATCCGTGCTTTTTAAAGGCTTCTGTGTATGCTGCCATCAGGTACGGCTGTCCAACTGCTGAAAGTGCCTGCTTTTCCTGGAGAGACTTGGGCTTCCTTGAAAGGTTTAAAACTTTTATTCCGGCAAGGACGGCACCAGAGCTTACCAGGATAACCTCGTTCCCCTCTTTTTTAAGAATGGAGAGCTCTTCTGCTATTTTCGCAATGAAGTTCCTGTTAAGTCCGTTTTGTTCTGCTAACAGTTGACTTCCAACCTTTACAACAACTCTTTTAACCTGACGGAGCATCAAAGTACCTCTTAAAATTTGTGGCGCTTAAAGAATATCATTTTTCTTTCCGATTGCTCAAACGGAAAACTTTTTATAAACTTGTTCTGTAGTGTGAACGGAGGTTCAGATGGATACGCTTCTTCGTGTTGAAAACCTGTCAGTTACCTTTGAAAATAGGGGAATATTCAGCTCGGAAGTTTTTCACGCCGTTAAAGGCGTGTCGTTTTCGCTGAGAAGGGGAGAAGTTTTAGGTATAGTTGGTCAGAGTGGTTCAGGTAAAACGACTGTTGGAAGGGCAATTTTGGGGCTTGTTCCTTATGAAGGAGAGATAGAGTTTAGCGGAAAGACCATGTCATGCATGTTTCAGGATCCTCTTGCTTCTCTACATCCTTATCTCTCTGTCAGGAGGCAACTTCTTGACATTCTACCTGACGAAGAAAAGATAAGAGAACTTTTTGTTAGTTTTAACCTTAACTATGATAGGCTTTCGGTTAAAAAACCTTCTGAGCTCTCAGGTGGTCAGAGACAGAGAGTCATTATCATAAGGTCGCTCCTGGTTTCACCTGATCTGATAATTGCAGATGAACCAATTTCAATGCTTGATGTTACGCTTAAAATGTGGGTTTTAAAAACGCTTAGAGAGCTAAAGGAGAATTTTGGACTCTCTATGCTCTTTATTACTCATGATCTTTTAACGACAAAGTATATCTGTGATCGAATTATGGTTATGAAAGACGGTGAAATTGTTGAAGAAGGAACACTTGAAGAGATTTTTGAAAATCCAGGGAAAGATTACACGAAAGAACTTTTAGATGCTATTCCAAGATTGTGAAAAAATTGGTTGCGGGGGAGGGATTTGAACCCTCGACCTTCGGGTTATGAGCCCGACGAGCTACCAGACTGCTCTACCCCGCGTCAGTGCAGTGTATAATATAGACATCTGGTTCCGGGTGTCAAGTGGGTGTACAAGTTCAATACATGGCGGGCACTCTTATATTTTCCAGTATAACCCTAAAACTTCTCAGCGAGAGCCGTATTGAGGTTCATAGAATTGATCCGGATAATTGTTCTAAGTCTGTTTGAGGTTGCCTCTATCTGTGAGAGGCTTTTACCGGATTAATGTTTTTTTCTTTCTGAATCTTTAACAGTACACTTTTGTTTTGCTGAGTTATAAATCCACACTTCTTCTCTTTTGTATTTAAAGCAGGCAGATAAATGATAAACTTTATTTATAAACACTTATGGACTTGCAGGAGGTTATTTATGGGAGTTGCCTTCATATTTCCTGGACAGGGTTCTCAGTATGCAGGTATGGGAAAAGAGCTTTACGATGCGTTTCCTGAGGCACGTGAAGTTTTTGAGATGGCGTCTGAGGGTGCCAAGATTGATATGGCAAAGCTTTGTTTTGAGTCTTCTGAAAGCGAATTGACACTTACATATAACGCCCAGCCGGCGATTCTAACTGTTAGTATGGCTGTGCTTGCAGTTTTAAGGAAGAACGGATTTTCAGTTGAACCTGAACTTGTGGCCGGACACTCTTTAGGCGAATTTTCTGCTTGTTGTGCAGCTGGTGGTTTTTCTGTTACAGATGGTGCTTATCTTGTTAGAAAGAGAGGTGAGTTTATGCAGGAGGCTGTACCAGAAGGTGTAGGTGGCATGACCGCTGTTATTGGTCTTCCTGCAGAGAAGATAGAGGAAATTTTAAAGACGGTAACTTCAGGATTTGTACAGGTGGCAAACTTCAACAGTCCCGAGCAAACAGTTATTTCCGGTGAGATAGAAGCGCTAAAAGAGGCAGAGTCTAAGCTTGAAGAGGCGGGTGCTAAAAGAATAGTGAGGCTTGCCGTTTCTGCTCCTTTCCACTCTGAACTTATGAAACCTGCTGCTGAGAAACTTGCAGAAGAGATGGAGAAAGTGGCGTTCAATACGCTTACCGTCCCGCTCCTTAACAATGCTGATGTAAAGGAGTTAAAGGAACCTGAAGAGTTGAAGGATTCTTTCTATAGACAGATGTTTTCCCCTGTCAGATGGGTTGAGGATGTTAGATATATGGAAAGTAAAGGTATAGATTTATGTTATGAGATAGGTCCGAAAAATGTTTTGAAAGGTTTGATGAGGCGAATAACGAGGAACATAAAGGTTGTTAATGTTG
Organism: Desulfurobacterium sp.; assembly: GCF_027028515.1. Taxonomy (NCBI): domain Bacteria; kingdom Pseudomonadati; phylum Aquificota; class Aquificia; order Desulfurobacteriales; family Desulfurobacteriaceae; genus Desulfurobacterium; species Desulfurobacterium sp. Next base: position 13,643 of record NZ_JALVIW010000013.1, read on the forward strand.
AGAAGCCGAAGGATATTGAAAAGCTTCTTGAAGGGTAGAAGATGAAGGTGAAGTTGACAGGAAGGGATGCTTTAATCGTTGTTGATGTTCAGAAGGACTTTTGTCCTGGCGGTGCTCTGCCGGTTCCCGATGGTGATAAGGTAGTTGAGCCTTTAAACATCTATATAAAGCTGTTTTCAGGAGCCGGTTTGCCTGTCTTTGCGACGAGGGACTGGCATCCTGAAAATCACATATCTTTCAAGAAAAATGGCGGTATTTGGCCTGTTCACTGTCTTCAAAACGGTAAAGGTGCTGAGTTTCACGATGATCTTATGCTTCCGCCGGATGCTTTCATAATAAACAAGGGAGACAGGCCGGAGCTTGAGGCCTATTCCGGTTTTCAGGGAACAATACTTGATTCCCTTTTGAAAGAGAGGGGAGTAAGGAGGATTTTTGTAGGAGGTCTTGCAACAGATTACTGTGTTAAGCATACTGTCCTTGGTGGATTGAACCTTGGTTATCATGTTTTCCTCCTCTCTGATGCTGTTAGAGCAGTTAATGTTAATCCTCATGATGGTGATAGAGCGGTTGAGTTAATGCTTGAAAAAGGTGCGGTTAGTATCGTTGCGGGGGATATAGATGTATAGTTATGATCTTTCTAAACTTGATGAAAATAGAATAAGAAAGGCTACTCTTGATTACCTTTTAGGAATGGAGTTTGATAAAGATACATCTGAGGTGATAGCAAACACCGGTGTTGAGAATTTGAGGGAGAATATTGAAGAGCTGATAAATACTTTAAATGGTGGCGACTTGCAGAAAGCTGCCGACGTCGCCCACACGATTAAAGGCATACTCTGGAATATGGGACTTCAGGAGGAAGGCAGCCTTTTTAAAAAGGTTCAGCTTGCCATTCTTGATGGTGCATCTGAAGATATTGTAAAAGATTTGCTTAGTAAAGCCTTAGATGCAATTTCTAAGTAGCTATCGGAGGTGGCTTGAAGTCTATGTAGTCGTTAAAGAGGGAGTGGGAGGCTTTACCATCGGGAGTTAAGCGCTCTTTTATTTTAAGGATTTCATCTTTTACTGAAAGGAAGACCTTGACAATTTGTGGGTCAAATTTTTTACCTGCATTTTCCTTTATGAATTTGAAAACGGACTGAATATTCCATCCTTTTTTGTATGGTCTTGCTTCACCGAGGGCGTCAAACACGTCAGCAACAGAAACGATCCTTGCTTCAACAGGAATTGCCTTCCCTTTCAGTCCGTATGGATATCCACTTCCATCCCAGTTTTCATGATGGTAAAGGGCAATTCTTGCTGCCATTTCGAGAACTTTAACTTTACTGTTTGCAAGGAGTCTGTAACCGTATATCGTGTGTTTTTTCATTATTTCCATTTCTTCCGGTGTTAGTTTACCCTTTTTCTTTAAAATGCAGTCAGGTATGGCAATTTTTCCTATATCGTGGAGAGGAGCAGCAAGGTAGATATCCTCGCAGAAGGCATCACTATAGCCAAGGTTTTTTGCTATTAACTGTGAGTACAGAGCAACTCTTTCAATGTGGTGTCCGGTCATTTCATCTCTAAATTCTGCTGCCATTGAGAGTCTCAGGATAATTTCCCGGTCTCTCATTTTTATCTCTTTTAGTGAGCGGTCAATTTCATATTTCAACAGCTGGGCTTTATTTTTAAGGAGACACTCTTTGAGGCGCAGTCTTAAAAGATTTCTGACCTTTGGAATGAATTCCAATTTATCCAGAGGTTTTGTCAGAAAATCGGTAGCCCCGAGAGCAAGGGCCTTTCTCTTTATGTTTCTTGCATGTTCTGCCGTAACCATAATAAATATTACAGATTCTTTATCCGGAAGTTGCCTTACCTCTTGAAGAAGTTCTATCCCGTTCATCTCAGGCATTACGTAATCGGATATGATCATATCCACGTTGTTTTCTTCTATGAAGTCAAGAGCATCCTCGGCATTGCGAAACGACTTTGTTTCTATAGGAATTGGAAAGTCAATTTTTTTTATCATCTCTTCCATAAAAAGGAGGAAAAATGGCTGGTCATCTATCAGTACTATTGTCATTGTTTTCATCTGGATTTTCCTCTACCTTCACCTTAAAGAACTTCTTTATCCGGACAACTTCAAGACCTGCTTCCCGGGCTATCTCTCCTGCGAGCCAATCCGGATAACCTTCAACGTATATGATTTTTTTGATACCTGCATTTATTAACATCTTTGTGCACAGGCTGCATGGACAGTGGGTGCAGTAAAGAACGGCACCTTTGGTTGAGACGCCGTGGAGAGCAGCCTGTATTATTGCGTTCTGTTCAGCGTGTAATCCTCTGCACAGCTCGTGCCTTTCACCGCTTGGTACGTTTAACTTTTCTCTAAGGCATCCCACCTCATCAGGATGCTGCAGTCCTGACGGTGCACCGTTGTAACCGGTTGCAATTATTCTTTTGTCCTTGACAAGCACGGCACCAACTTTCCTCCTCAAACACGTGGAACGGCTGGAGACCATGTAAGCTATGGATAAAAAGTAGTCGTCCCATGAAGGCCGTTTCATCGTCTCACGCTTTTAAAACAGTTTCAACTATGGATTTGAACATTCTAAATCCATCTGTGCTTCCAAGGACTTCTTCGGATGCCCTTTCGGGGTGAGGCATAAGACCGAACACGTTGCCTTTCTTGTTGCATATTCCCGCTATGTTGTTTAGGGAACCGTTTGGGTTAAACTCTTCGCTTACCACTCCTTCCGGCGAACAGTACCTTACCACCACCTGTCCGTTCTTTTCGATTTCCTTCAGGATTTCCGGCGTGCAGGTGTAGTTTCCCTCTGCGTGGGCGATTGGTATTCTTACGACTTCACCCTTTTTGTACAACGAAGTGAAGGGTGTTTCGTTGTTTTCTACTTTCAGGTAAACAAATTTACAGATAAAGGAGAGGCTTTTGTTGGGCATCATTGCTCCCGGAAGGAGTCCCATCTCAAGAAGTATCTGAAAGCCGTTACAGATGCCCATTACAAGGCCACCTTTTTCGGCAAAATCGCATATTGCTTCTGATATTGGAGAAAGTTTTGCCATTGCACCGGCTCTTAAGTAGTCGCCATAGGAGAACCCACCCGGGACTATTATGCAATCGATGTCGGAAAGATTCCTTTCTTCATGCCAGAGGTACTTTACCTCTTTGCCTAAAACTTTCTCTACAACCCATCCTATATCTTTGTCGCAGTTGCTTCCCGGGTAAACTGGTATGCCAAATTTCATCTTTAACCTCTGTTATTTTTCTGAGATTTCAAAAGTGTACTCTTCAATTACAGGGTTTACTAAAAATCTCTTTGCCATTTCTCTTATTTCCTGCTCCACTTCCTCTTTTGAGTTAGCTTCTATTTCCAGTGTGATGTATTTTCCAACGCGGACGTTTTTTACCTTTTCGAAACCGAGGCTGTGAGCTGCCTTCTCCACTGCAACACCTTGAGGGTCAAGGATGCCCTCTCTATAAGATATGAAAACCTTAACACTGTAATTTGCCATTTCTATCACCTCTGTTGCATAATTTTAGTGAAAATTTTATCACATGGAAGGTTTGTCGTGTTTTTGAAGCGGTGTGAAAGGTGTCAGTTTATGAAGCCTTACTTCGCCTTTTTTGTAGGGGAAGGATTGTCCGTTACGCTTTATCCGCCTTTAGAGCCTCTTGTTAACGTTATCTGTCTTGTTGCTGTTCCTGTTCTGATTTACAAGAAGCGGTTTGAAGAACTGGGATTTAAAAACTTTAAAAAGGGATTTGTTTATGGTCTCTCGTTCCTTATTTTTCTCCCATTTGCGAGCTGGATTTATCTTCCCGTAGCGGTTATTGATGCTTTTTCTCAGGAATTTTTCTTTAAAGGATTTTTCTACTCTGTCTTTGAAAATGAATATATCTTCTGGAGAGTGTCAAGGTTGAACCTTATTTCCAGTTTTCTTTATTTTCTTGTTTTTTTGTCAATTTCAAGGAACCTGTGTTCCGTTTCTTATTTTTTCATTTCTATTGTTTGTGGTATTCTTTACGAGGAAAGCGACTCAATCATTGCACCCTTTCTTTTTCATCTTGGATTTTTTCTCAGTAGATTTTCAGGTATATGGAGGTGATGTTTGATCCCTTTTTTGGTTGTTAGTGCAGTTTTTATTATTGATAGGATAACCAAAATATTCGCTATGAAATTTTTGAAAGGGAAGGTTGTTACTGTTATTCCTGGTTTTTTTAGCCTTGTATTTGCGGAGAACAAAGGTGCCGCTTTTAGTATTTTTTCATCGTCAACGGGTGCTGGCAGATTTTTGATGCTTATCGCTTTTCCGGCTGTTATTATAGTGGCTCTAATTTATCTTCTTTTGACAAAAAAAGAGTATCCTCTGTATTTAAAAATTTCTTTGTCTCTTATTCTTGGCGGTGCACTTGGTAATCTCTATGATAGAATTGTCTACGGAACGGTCGTGGATTTTCTTGACTTTCACGTGGGGAAGTATCACTGGCCTGCTTTTAATGTTGCCGATATTGCTGTCTTTATAGGAACGGTTATGTTGATTCTTAATGTGTCTGGGAAAGAAGAGGCTTAGTTCTGATGTGATAAAATAACTATCCCTTCCGTTTCATAAATTACACTTTCAGGAGGCGAAAATTGGAAAGAAAAAAAATAACAATAGTTGGAGCCGGAAACATAGGTGCTACTCTTGCACTTCTTCTTGCCAGGAGAGAAGTTGCCGATGTGTATCTTATTGACATCGATGAAGGAATTGCAAAAGGGAAAGCTCTTGATATTATGGAGGCTTCTCCGATTCTAGGCTTTAACTCAAGAGTTATAGGAACTGGAAATTACGAAGATACTGCAAATTCTGACCTTGTCGTAATAACGGCCGGTTTTCCAAGAAAGCCAGGTATGAGCAGGGATGACCTTCTTTTTAAAAACTTTCAGGTTGTTAAGAGTGTAACGGAACAGATTAAAAAGTACTCTCCGGAAGCGTTCATTATCGTTGTTACGAATCCTCTTGATGCTATGACATATACGGCACTCAAAGTATCAGGATTTCCGTCTCACAGAGTTATGGGAATGGCTGGAGCTCTTGACGCTGCCCGTTTTGCTTATTTCCTTTCGGAAAAGACAGGAATATCCGTTGAAAACATAAGGGCTTTTGTTATAGGAAGCCATGGTGACGACATGGTTCCTCTTAGAAGATATACAACGGTTAGCGGTATTCCTGTTAAGTATTTCCTTTCCGATGAAGAGCTTGACAAACTTGTTGACAGAACAAGGTTTGCCGGTGGTGAAATAGTTTCGCTGCTTAAAAGGGGAAGTGCTTTTTACGCGCCAGCTGCTTCCATCCTTGATATGGCAGTATCAATTCTCTGGAATAAGAGGAAGATTATTTCCTGCAGTGTCTATCTTGAAGGTGATGCAGGAGAGTATTACGGTGCTGAAGGTCTTTGTGTTGGCGTGCCTGTTGTTCTTGGTAAGAATGGTGTGGAGAAGGTTATAAAGCTGGAACTTTCTGACGAAGAATGGGCTCAATGGAGGAAATCTGTTGAGTCTGTTAAGAACCTTGTTGATAAACTTCCTCTTTAGGAGATGGAGAGATGAGAGAAATTCATGTTGATAGAATAAGGGAAGCGGTTAAGAATCTCTGTATGGATGTTAATTACTATCTTCCGAAGGATGTTCTTGCATCCTTTGACAGAGGGATAAAAGAAGAGAAATCATCTGTTGGAAGAAACGTTTTTGAAATTCTGAAGGAAAATGCTGCCATAGCTTCGGAGAAGAAAATTCCCTACTGTCAGGATACTGGATTTGCCGTTCTCTTTATTGAAATAGGACAGGATGTCAGGATTGTTGGTGGTGATATAAACGAGGCAATAAAAGAAGGTGTTGCCGAAGGTTATACGGAAGGTTACCTGAGGAAGTCCATCGTTACAGATCCGCTTTTTGACAGGAAAAACACGGGAGACAATACGCCACCAATTATTCACTACTCAATTGTTTCAGGTGATAAGTTGAAGATTAAGATGGCTGCTAAGGGTGGTGGAAGTGAAAATATGAGCCGTCTTGCGATGCTTAAACCGGCTGATGGTGTAGAAGGTGTTAAGAGGTTTGTCCTTGAAACAGTAAGTGAAGCTGGGCCCAATCCGTGCCCACCAATAATTGTTGGTGTCGGTATTGGTGGAACGTTTGAAAAAGTGGCCTATCTTGCAAAAAAATCTCTTATGAGACCGATAGGTGACAGAAATCCCGATCCAAGATATGCAGCGCTGGAAGAGGAACTCCTTGAAAAGATAAATAAGTTAGGAATAGGACCGGCCGGATTTGGTGGGACGGTTACAGCGCTTGATGTTAAAATAGAATGGTATCCATGTCACATAGCTTCTCTACCTGTTGCCGTTAATATTCAGTGTCACGCTTCAAGACATAAAGAGATAGAACTTTGACGATAAGCGGGGTGTTTCCCCGCCTTTCAATTTCCTTTTCTCCCCTGCCCTGTGGTTAATAAATATAAGTTATAATTTTCTTTAGGAATGTTCCAATTTAATTATCTGGAGGATAAGAATGGTAAAACTTTCACGACGTGTTGTTAATATGAGTCCTTCACCTACAATGGCAATTACTGCCAAGGCAAAGGAGATGAGAAGAAAAGGTATTGATGTTATTGGTTTTGGTGCAGGAGAGCCGGATTTTGAAACGCCGTCACATATAAAAGAGGCAGCAATAAAAGCCATGAATGAAGGTTTTACAAGATATACGCCTGCTGCTGGTATTCCTGAGTTGAGGGAGGCCGTTGCTGAAAAATTGAAATTGGATAACGGTATAGATTATTCCCCTTCACAAGTTGTTATAACCGACGGTGCAAAGTTTGCCCTTTTTTCACTTATGCTTTCTGTTATAGAGGAGGGAGATGAAGTCATTATTCCTGCACCTTACTGGGTAACCTATCCCGAACAGGTTAAGTTTGCTGGCGGAAAACCCGTTTTCGTTGAAACATCTGAAAAGAACGGTTTTGTCTTTACAGTTGAGCTTTTGGAAAAAGCTGTTACAGATAGAACGAAGCTTTTAATTCTCTGTTCTCCAAGTAATCCTACAGGTGCTGTTATTCCTGTTGAAGAGTTAGAGAAAATAGGAAAATTTTGTGCCGAAAGGGGAATACTAATCGCTTCTGACGAGTGTTATGAGAAACTTCTCTACGATGGAGAAAAGCACGTAAGCATTGCTTCTCTTTCACCTGAAATTAAAAACGTTACTGTTACGATAAACGCCCTTTCAAAGGCCTATTCAATGACAGGCTGGAGAGTAGGTTACGCTGCCGGTCCTGAGGAAATAATTTCTTCTATGATAAAGATAAATTCTCAGTCTATTTCAAATGTTAACGCAATAGCGCAGAAAGCTGGAGTCGCCGCTCTTAAGGGGCCTCAGGATTTCCTAAACGATTGGCTTAAAGCTTTTGATGAAAGAAGACGTTACATGGTTGAAAGGTTAAATTCAGTTCCCGGTGTTAGGTGCACAATGCCAAAAGGGGCTTTTTATGCCTTTCCAAATGTTAAGGAGGTAATTGAAAAAGGTGGCTTCAAGGATGATTTTGAATTTGCAGATTTCCTCCTTGAAAATGCAAAAATTGCAGCTGTTCCGGGTTCAGCATTTGGTTATCCCGGGTATATGAGGTTTTCTTACGCAACATCGATGGAGAACATTAAGAAAGGCCTTGAAAGATTTGAAGTTACCGTTAAGGCTATAATGGAGAAGTAATGAGAAGATTTAGAAGTTTACCCCTCTATATTGCTGCTTATGCTGTTTTGACATTATTATATGTGGTTTTCCTCGTATCTGTTGCTGTGAAATATGGTGTGAACATCAACTTTTTCGTTCTTGCGGTTCTGGTTGTTCCCGTTCTTTTAAGGTTGGTGGCACTTTTGAAGCGTGAAGTTGTTATTTCTGAGGAAGGGATAGAGATAAGGGATCTTTTTAAGAGCGGTTTCGTTAAGTGGAGCGACATTGAATCCGTTGGGTTCTCTTCCCGCCGTCGGACATTCCTGTTTATTGTTACCGGAAATAAGGATGGTTATTTAATTGATGATTCTGTAGAAAACTTTAAAAATCTTCTTGAAGAGGTAGGGAAGCGTGTTGATAAAGGTAAACTTCCTGAAAACTGGGAAGATATCGTTAGCGGTTATAAGCCATCTTACGGTGGCATAGTTCTTGTTACCCTTGCCATTCTTGTTATAGGTTATGTTGTTCTTAAATCTCTTTCGGGTTAGTTGTGATTGACATTTCCGGGTTAGACAGGACAACTTTTTTAAAAGAATCGCTTGTTATATATCAGAAGAGGAGAGGGTTTCGTTTTGGGACGGACACCTTTTTGCTTGCCGATTTTGTCCGTTGTCACCCCGGTGAACGTTTTATAGACCTTGGAACCGGCAGCGGCGTTATTCCTCTGCTTTTGCTTGAAAAGTACGAAGATATTACAGGTGCAGCAGTTGACGTTGTTAAAGAGTATGTGGAACTTACAAAACTGAACGCGGAAGTTAATGGTTTTACGAATAAACTTGATGTCTTCTGTCTTAATGTAAAGGATGTTAGGAGCTGTTTCCCCGCGGAAAGGTTTGATGTTGTTGTTACAAATCCTCCTTTTAAAGAAGTGAGGAGGGGATTGATAAATCCGGATAACTATAAAGCAATAGCAAGACATGAGATTGAGGGTACGTTAAAAGACTTTATAGAGGCAGCGGCTTACCTTTTAAAGTGGAAGGGGCGATTTTATCTGGTCTGTCCTGTTGAAAGATTTGTGGATACAATCTTTTTCTGCCGCAGTAAAAATCTTGAGCCTAAGAGAATAAGATTTATACAACCTTCACGGGAAGAAAAGGCCAATCTGTTTCTTTTGGAGGCAAGAAAGGGTGGTGGAAAGGGCATGGAAGTTCTCCCACCCCTTGTCATATATGAGGATAAGAAAAATAGAATCTATACTTCTGAAATGAAAAAGAAATACGAGGCGTTCTTTGAAAGTAAGTAGGCATACGCTTTTCGTTCTTTTCCTTTTTCTTCTGTCAGTAGCTATAAAATTGAAAGCGTTGTTTTTAGTTCCTTTCATAGGTGTTGTTTTTATTGTTTACACTTCAAAGTACGGTATTAAAGAGATCCTGATCACAGCCGTTTTCGTTTCACTGTTTGTTTATTTTCTCTCGCTCTTTTCATCCCCTTTCGTTCCGAAAGTTAAGTGGATTTTTGAAAGCGGAGAAAGAAAAGTTGCACTTTTAACGGATGGCAGGTATTTACCTGTTTTTGATTCTGTTTCTGTCGGTGATGTAGTTTCTGAAAAGGACGGAAGTGTTGTTGAAAAAGGAGGGCTTTCTTCTTTCTTTGAGAGGGCTCGATTTGCCCTGTCTCAGCGTGCTGAAACTTCCTTGGATTATCCCGTCTCTTCCCTTGTGGAGGCAGTTACTCTTGGCGTTAGATACAACCTTCCTGAGAGCATTAAAGCTTACATGGCACTGACGGGAATTTATCCGCTGCTTGCCATATCTGGTCTTCATGTTGCTGTCGTTTTTGGATTCATAGCGGTCTGGCTAAAGCTCTTCAGGATGTTTTCTCTTAAAAGAGCGATTTTTATTTTTACTCTTTTAATGCCTTTTACAGGATTTCCCGTTTCTGCTGTTAGGGCTTACCTTTTTATCCTTTTTGCCGTTTTTCTGAAAATCCACGGCAGGAGGGTTGACTACGTCTATATAACTGTCTTGACTGCCTTTTTGATGACTCTCTTTTTTTCCATTTCTGCAGGTTTTATACTTTCTTTCCTTGGTGCTTTGGGAATTTTTGCCGCCATGCAGTCAGATGGTTTTAAGAAGAAGATTTTTCTGGTGCTCTTTCCTTTTTTATTTACACTTCCTTATGTTGTTTTTAGATTTAAAACGGTAAATCTTCTTTCGCCAATTTCTGTGTTTGTTATAACACCTCTTTTCACGCTTTTTCTTCTGCTTTGTTTTCTTTCGGAAGTTACGCTATTTAAGATTAAGTTTTTAACCGCTTTGACGGAAAAGGCTGGAGAGATTTTGATAGTCTTTGTGAAATGGCTTTTTAAAGTTTTACATCCCGGCGTTATTCATGTTTCTGTACCCTTTACAATCATATTTATTGTTTCTTTTATCGTGTTTGTGATTTTGATTTTCGAACTTGATGTAAAGTATGTTTTCTTTGTTTTCTCAGCTTTTCTTGTTTTTCTCCTGTTTAATCAATTTTACCTTTACGGTGTTACTGAAAAGATTTCTGGAAAAGACTTAAACAGTTCTTACTTTCTATCTGGAGAGGGACAGAAGTTCAGGAATTCAACACTTGTAGCAGATTACATTTTTCCATATACAGAAACTATTCTTGGCTTAAATGGGGTAACTTTTAAACAAAGTGTAAAATAGCCTTTACAAAATTCTGGAGGTTATCATGGAAGAGATTTTCCCGTTTATAGGATATAGAGGCAGAAGACTTTTTGTTGAGGATGTTGATGTTCAGGCGGTAGCTAAAAAGATAGGGACACCTGCTTATGTTTACAGTAAAGCTGCTTTTTCCTATTGGTTTAATGAGTTTGATTCTGCATTTGGTGATGTTGAACATCTTACTGCTTTTGCCGTTAAGTCTTGTTCAAACATTGCTATTCTTAAACTTCTTGCAGAGATGGGAGCAGGTGCTGATACCGTTTCAGCTGGTGAGATATTCCGTGCTGTTAATGCTGGAATACCATCGGAAAAAATTGTTTTCGCAGGTGTTGGGAAGAGAAGAGATGAAATGGAATACGCTCTCTCTTGCGGAATACTTATGTTTAACGTTGAATCTCGTCAGGAATTAGAAACACTTAATAGGGTGGCAGAAAAAATTGGAAAGAAGGCAAAGATAGCTGTTAGGGTGAATCCTGATGTTGACCCGAAGACTCATCCTTATATCTCAACCGGATTGAGAACAAGTAAGTTTGGTATTGACTACGGTGAAGCTTTTGATGTTTACATGAAAGCTAAAGAGATGAGATGGATAGAGCCTGTTGGCATTCACTTCCACATAGGTTCTCAGATACTTGATGTTTCTCCATTTAAAGAAGCTTCGTCAAAGGTGGCAGATTTAGTTAAGGCTTTAAGGGATAAAGGTCTTGATATTGAATATTTTGATGCAGGTGGAGGTCTTGGGATAAACTATCATCCGGAAGAAAAACCGCCTGCTGCTTCCTCTCTTGCCGAGATGATTGTTCCTTTTGTAAAAGAGCTTGATTGTAAGTTGATTTTAGAACCGGGAAGGAGGATTTCCGGTAATTCAGGTCTTCTTCTTACAGAGATTCTGTACGTTAAGAGGAAAGAAGGAAAAACATTTTACATCGTTGATGCTGCAATGAACGACTGTATGAGACCTTCTCTTTACGATGCCTATCACCACATTGTTCCTGTAGAGAAGAAGGAAACTGTGGAAATTGTGGATGTTGTGGGTCCTGTCTGTGAAACCGGTGATATTTTTGCAAAGGACAGGAGAGTGGGAAGGTGTGAGCAGGGGGATATCCTTGCGATTTTAAGTGCTGGAGCGTATGGGTTTTCAATGGCTTCAAACTACAATTCCAGAGTTAGACCGCCTGAAGTTCTTGTCTCTAACAGAGATTTTAAGGTTATAAGGGAAAGGGAAACGTTTGGTAGCCTGATAGAAGGTGAAAAAATTCTGTGGCTTTGAACTTTAGAAAAATAACGTTTTAACATTACAAAAAGGAAAGTATCACCATGTATTGAACCCGTACATTGACTTGCCAAAGGAAGGAACATTTCCTATATTTACCTCTGTCAATTCGGGGCATAGCTCAGCTTGGTTAGAGCGCGTGCCTTGGGAGCACGAGGCCGCCCGTTCAAATCGGGCTGCCCCGACCATTTTCTTCCACCGGGGCCCGTAGCTCAGCTGGATAGAGCAACGGACTTCTAATCCGTAGGTCGGAGGTTCGAATCCTCCCGGGCCCGCCACTAATCAAGATACGAAATAACTACCCTTTCATAGATATCGTAAACATCGTCCGGTGTGCAAAGTTTTGGCCCTTCTCTCATAACCGTTGCAGTTCCACACGAAACTGCAAAAGCTACTGCTTCTGCAAGATTTTCACCTTTATCAAGTGCATAGATAAAACCACCGACAACAGAATCGCCAGCACCAACTGTATTGACAACCTTAACTTCAGGTGGAACAACCCTTATGACTTTTTCTTCCGTGACAGCAACGGCACCATACCTGCCAAGAGAAGTTATAACCACCTCAACACCCTGAGTTACAATTTCTTTAGACGCTTTAACAATGTCATTAAAATCAAATAAAGGTCTGCCGACAAGTCTCTCAAGCTCGTGCCTATTAGGTTTGATAGCAAAAGGCAGTGCCATTATCGCCTTCCTTAAAAGCTTATCATCCGCATCAACAAGAACGTTACACCCTTCCTTTTTAAAGTGCTTTATAACCTTTGCATAGAAGTCATCAGGAAGCCCGGGTGGGACACTTCCGCCTAAAATCAGGAAATCCGGCGAATGACTGCATATTCTATCTTCAAGCTCTTTTATCTCCTTCTCATTGAGAACAGGTCCTCGACAGGCTATGAGAACATGACTCTTTTTCCCTCTCTGTTCAAGAATTGTATTTACCCTACTTTCACCCTCTATCTTTACATACTCAAACGGGACAGATTCCTCCTCAAGTCCTCTCATTATGCACTCACCAACACAACCACCTATCGTCGTAATCAGATGGGGTGATGTACCAAGTCTGCTTATAACCCTTGCTGCATTAAGTCCTTTTCCACCGGGGCTTAAATAGGGATTTTCTACCCTGTTTGTGTCATCTTCTATCAAAACCGTTGTATAGTAATAAACATCAAGACAGGGATTTGGACATACAGAAGCAATCATAAGCCCCCCTCAGGAAATCTCCGTTCCTATACCTTCCCTTGTAAATATTTCAAGCAAAACGGCATGAATAATCCTTCCATCTATTATATGAGCCTTTTTAACACCTGCCGCAAGTGCAATCTGACATGCTCTAACTTTAGGAATCATACCGCCCGAGATAGTACCGTCCTCTATGAGTGGTGGTATGTCATCCTTTGAAAGCGTTGAAATCAGATTTCCATTTTTATCCTTTATTCCCTCTATATTGGTAAGCATTATCAATTTTTCCGCCTGAAGTGCTGCCGCAACTTCTCCTGCCACTATATCTGCATTTATGTTATAAGCCTCAAAATCCTTACCAGCACCTACAGGCGCTATTACCGGGATGAACTTTGACTCGAGAAGCTTAAGTACAATTTCCGGATTGACCTTTTCGACCTCTCCAACAAACCCAAGGTCTGCAACTTCAGAGGACTTAACCTCTGAAAGGTACTTTTTTGAATCCATCTTTCTTGCAACAATAAAGTTTCCATCCTTTCCAGAAAGTCCTACTGCATTGCCACCGTGGGAATTTATAAGCTTCACTATTTCCTTGTTAACCTTCCCTACAAGAACCATCTCAACAATGTTCATAGTCTCTCTGTCTGTAACCCTCATTCCACCGACGAACCTTGTTTCTATGTTTAACCTTTTAAGAAACTCTCCTATCTGAGGGCCACCACCATGAACGATAACAGGATTTATCCCAATGTACTTCAATAGAACAATATCTTTGGCAAAACTCCTCTTTAGCTCCTCCTTCACCATTGCGTTACCACCGTACTTTATGACCACTGTCTTACCGTAAAAACGTTTTATGTAAGGAAGAGCCTCCAATAAAACAGAAGCCTTTTCAATCAGCTTTTCCAAAAGACACCTCCCCGATAAGTTCAGCTGCTGTAAATGGAATAACCTCTTTTATGCTTTCCTTTCCTGCAACCTTCATTAAAAGTCTATCAAATCCAAGTGCAACACCTTCAGATTCAGGCAGAGGTCTGTCTTTTAAGAGACGGAGAAAACCTTTATCCACCGCCTTAACTCCTTTTTTTAAAAACTTACCGAGATAAGAATTGTAGTCGGTAAGTTCAGAGTATCCATTGGCGATTTCAACACCCTTTATGTAAAGCTCAAATCTTTCAGCTTTGCCGTTTTTAACTTTTGCCATGGCAGAAAACCTTTCAGGGTAATTGTGGAGAAAAACGGGACTGTTTATACGGGAAAGTCCCTTCTCAACCTTATCAACAAGGAGAAAGAAAAAGGCATCTTCGTAACTGTCTAAATTGACTTTTCTTTTAACTGCATCTTCGTCAAAGACGTCAACACCTGCAAATTCTCTAAATGCCTCTTCAACAGTCATTTTCTCAAAATCAAGGGAGAAATCGGGATTAAAGCCAAGCTCCTTTCCCTTTTCAAATACCGCTTTTACTATACTTTCAGTCTCTTCCATACCGTCACTGTAATTGCCGCCTACTCTATACCACTCAACCATCGTAAACTCTACATTGTGCAAATCACCTGTTTCACCGTCTCTGAAAACTTTACAGATTTGAAAAATTCTCTCACATCCATGCCATACGAGCCTTTTCATAAAAAATTCTGGAGATGTATGGAGAAAAAACCGGTGCCTTTTCCCTGAAAAATCTTTAAAAACAGCCCTTACATTATCTACGTTATCATCGGGATTTTCATAGGGGACAAGTACGGGTGTATCTACCTCTATAAACTTTCTCTCCCGGAAGAACAATCGGATGACGTCAAGCAGAGAATCCCTTAATTTTAAAATACCCAGGTCAAGCAAGCTTTATCACCTCCTCTACCGAAACGGGACGATAACCGGTAAATTCCAGATTAACGTTAAAACATTTTATTCCGTAAAGAAAGCAGCCGCAGTGTATTCCTGCCAAATTCCTGTGAACATGTCCGTGAACAAGGTAGTCACACCTGTAAAAATCAAAAAGCCATCTTACCCTGCGAATTCTATCTATGTACCGCCTCTTTTTTCTCAAATCAAGGGCAGGATAGTGACTAAGTAAAAGCCTTTTTCCTCTGATGTCAAGTATTTTAAAAAACGGAATAATCTCGTCAAAGTAAATGGGCAGAACGGAAGATGTGACCTCATCGTGATTTCCCTTTACAAGTACTTTTCTGCACGGAAGCGCCTGCCATCTTTTTAGAAAACCTTTTTTATCTTTTCCGTGCCAGGTAAAATCGCCCAAGTGGTAAAGAATGTCCCTTTCTGTTAAAATTTTCTCAAGGTTTTCAAGTATCCTGTTTTCAAAACCCTCAAAACGGAAAGCACTTAAATTCACGATGTTTCGGTGGTAAAAATGGGTATCGGAAATAAAAAAAATCACGAAACCTCCTACCTTAAAGAGAGGTGGCAAAATCGTAGCGAAATAGTTCCGCCTGACATAGAAGATTTTACCAGCCAATTTAACGAAAGAGAGTTTCTCCTTAAAGAGATAGAAACCTTTGCTTCTGAAAATAAAGTTCCCATACTCCTCCCCTCAGCAGCACGGTTTCTCCAGATCATATGTAGAACAAAACAACCTGAAGAGGTTTTAGAGATAGGAACAGGAATTGGATACAGTACACTTTCAATGCTGTTTGCCCTGAACGGAAGATCCAGAATTACTTCAGTTGACTTTAACGGTGAAAGAGTGCAAATTGCAAAAGAGTTCATACAGAAATCAGGATTCTTTGTAAACTTAATCTATGACGATGCTTTCAACGTGATAAGTAATTTCATTGCCGAAGGAAAGCAGTTTGATTTTATCTTCGTTGACTCAATGAAGTCAGAATACATATTTATGAATTTTAAAATTCAGACTCTCCTGAAAAACAACGGCATTGCTGTTTTTGATAACGTTCTTTTTAGAGGTTACGTATGCGGCAGATACCCTGAAAAATACAGAAGAAGCGTAAAACTGCTGAAAACATTTTTAAAACACGTGAAAGAATATCCGGGGTTTACAGCATCAATAATTCCAGTAGGTGACGGACTATTGATACTCGAAAGGAAGGGATAATCAGTACATAGCAACCTTATCAAGGGAATGGAGATAATCTTTTATGCCCTCGGCTATTCCACGGGCTATCTCCCACTGGTACTTACTCTGAACGAGTCTGTGCCTATCTTTCCTATTTGTCATGAAACCTGTCTCTATCAACACAGCAGGACGCCCCGGTGTTTTAAGAACAAGAATATTACGTTTCATATCTTTAATACCTTTGACGATATTCTCATTTGTGTTAGCCTTAAGCCTCTTTACAATAGACTCTGCCAGACGCCCACTCTCCACGAAAGTAACGGTACTTGATAGGGAAACAATGACCGGTGTGATGCTCCAGCACATCGTATCGGAACACAATTTGACATTTTTGGCAATTTCCTCAGCTGTGTCCTCAGCCTTTGCAAAGAGCGTGGGCGATGCCTTGAAAACGGTAACTCCGCTACAGTTTGGGTGGCTTGGTATAGAGTCAGCATGAATGCTTACAAATGCGTCTGCACATGCTTTCGCCGCTATTTCAGCCCTCCTTAAAAGCGGAACAAAAACATCCCTGTTACGCGTCATTATTACTGTAATGCTCGGGTCTGTCTCAAGAATGCGTTTAACTTTCCTTGCAATGGCAAGTGTAATGTACTTCTCTTTGTACTTTGGATGCCTCCAGTGAATAGGCCACACAGCTCCAGGATCCTTTCCGCCGTGCCCGGGATCAATAACGACTATTCTCTTACCAAACCTCGGTTTACAATTAGAAGAGACAAAATCGGGAAAAATATCAATGACAAGGCGAAAAGGGCGAAAAGGCTTATGATGCCTTGCTTTTAAAGCAAATATTTTATACCTGTGGGGCGCATCAAGTTTTATTCTTATTTTCGTCTTGCTTCTTGTAAGAGGAATGAGCTCGACATACTTGGCAAATTCACTATATATCCTGTATTTCTTCCTATTTGTTCTCAAACCTTTAACAATAAAAACTAGATAGTTATGTTTTATGTAATCTGAAATGCGCTTTTTATCAACTTTGCCACTTAAATCTAAAACGATTCTAACCCGTTTCGACGAGGAAGAGTGCCTCAGGCGTTTAATATAAGGAATGTATCTCCTTGCCTCTGCAACATCAAAGAATGGAATAGAAAACAGACCCCCTAGCGTTATAACTTTTAGAAAATCGCGCCTTTTCATCATTCAATTCCTTTTAAAACTGGCACCTGCAAAATTCCATTGTAATATATTACTAAATATAATCAGAATTAATGCTTCTTGCCAAAAAGAACAGCTCTCCTTAAAAGCTGCAGTGCCAGAGCCGGATCGCAACCTTTTCCACATACGGCAGAACAGCTTGCCGCAAAATGGCACCTGAAAACACCTTCCGGCGAAGCTACCACATCAAGCCTCTCTTCAAATCCGTCATCTCTTGAATCAAAAGAGTACCTGTAAGCCTGCGCAAGTGCCTGAGGACCAAGGAACCCTTTCTTAAAACCTTCTGAAAGATCGGGCGTTCCCATACAAACACTGTAACAACTTCCGCATTTAATACAGTAAGCAAACTGAAGATAAAGTTCCAGCTCTTCCGGTGTCTGCTTTAATGCAGAATCCGGTTCAATAGTTGAAATATTTTCTTTTTTGTTTATCAAAAATGGTTTAACAGCTTTATGCTTCTCAAAAAATGGCTCAAGATCAACAACAAGATCCTTTATCACAGGATATTTGGCAAGTGGTTCAAGTTTTATGGAATCCGTACCAAGATGAACGATCTTCGTAATACACGCAAGAGCAGGCTTACCATTTACCCTTACAGCACATGAACCACAAATAGCCATTCTACAGGAATGGCGATATGAAAGAGAAGAGTCAATGTTCTCCTTTATATAATTAAGAGCGTCCAGTATCGTCACAATACTTGCAAGCTTCGGAACTTTATAGACCTTTTCGTAAGGTTCTTTATCTTCTGCCGGATCAAACCTTCTAATAGTAAACGTGTACTCTGCCATTTCAAACTCCCTCTCAAATAACCTTGTGCTTTGCCGCTATGAGGATGACTGCAAGAACGACACCAACAACGGCAAAAAATAGGTCAACACCTTTGCTGTATCCCTTTTTCTCAACAACAATTGATCTTAGACCGTAAAGACCGTGATAGAGCATAACAAGAATGGAGAAATCAAGAACGTATATAAAGTAAGGTGTATGTGGATGAAGTGCCTCTTTAAGAGGTTTAATATGCATCATAAGGTTGTGTACTATAAAGAAGAAAAATACAAAAACTGCAGCACTAAGGTAGAGTGCGTAAAAGAGTCTTTCACTTCTCATGATGTCATCCCCTTTCCAATGATAACAACGGTAAGGAATAAAACGGCAAGCGCCATAAAGATGTAAAAGAGTAACCTTGAATACTTAATAGAAACGGGAGAGTAAGGATACTCTATGAAGGCGGGCTTTCCAATTAAAAATCCAAGTTCGAGTATTATCAACCTCATACCGTTAAAGGCATGGAATGCAAAGGCGAAAACGGCCGTCCAGTCAGCAAAGAAACAGACAGGTCCTTTTGAAAGCACATGGACAATCATGTAGATAAATAGATAAATACCTGTAATCCTGTGCGCTTTTGATAACTTTTCTTCCATCACCATCATCAGTACTTCCTTTCCACTGGTTTGTATTTTGTAACCCTTACATTTCTGTAAGAGATTTTAAGCTCTTCACCTTCTTTCCTGACAAGCGTATGCTTTAAGTAATTCTCATCGTCCCTTGAAGGATAATCTGTTCTAAAGTGAGCCCCTCTTGACTCTTTCCTGTTAAGGGCTGAAAGGGTAATAACCTCAGCAACATCTACCATGTTTAGAAGTTCCTGATAGTTTACAAGCTCAAGATTGTAAACCTTTGATGTATTTAAAACCTTAGCACTTTTCGCCTCTTCTTTTATCTTTCTTATCTCTTCAAGTGCCTTTTCAAGCTCTTCCTGATTTCTTTCAATACCTACAAACCTATCCATCGTTTCTTTTAATCTCTTTCTCAAGGCATAAACGGAAACGTTAGAACCAGAGCCTATATGAGAAAAGAGCATCTTTTCCTTTTCCTTAAGGAGAGATTCACTCAGCTCCTTTTTACCTGAAAACTCTTTGAGATTTTCAACGACTTTTTCACCACAGAGTCTACCACATACAAGACACTCTGCCGTAGAGTTGGTTCCAAGCCTGTTTGAACCGTGAATTCCAGCATTGGCATTCTCGCCTACTGCATAGACACCAGGCTTTTCCGTGACGCCGTAAACATTAGCGGCTATACCACCCATAGAATAGTGGGCAGCAGGCCTAATGGGAATAGGTTCGTTTACAGGATCTATTCCTAAAAACTTCATACAGACTTCCCTGATAAGGTGAAGCCTGTGTTTTACTTTTTCCTCACCAAGATGTGTAAGGTCAAGGAGAACATAACTTAAACCATCCTTTTCAAAAGCTCTGCCCTTTTTGATCTCCTCAAAAATTGAACGGGAAACGATATCTCTTGGGGCAAGTTCCATGGCTGTCGGTGCGTAATACTTCATAAACCTTTCACCATCCTTGTTAAGGAGATGTCCGCCTTCACCTCTGGCCGCCTCAGACATGAGAATTCCTGAAGGAATAAGACCGGTCGGGTGGAACTGGATAAACTCCATATCCTCAAGCGGAAGTCCCATTCTCAAGGCGTAAGCAAGCCCGTCACCTGTAGAACTATCAGAGTAAGTTGTAAACGAATAGATACATCCGGAACCACCGGTGGCAAGAACAAGCTGATTACCAACGATAAAATCGACCTCGCCGGTTTTCAATTTATAGGCAGCAAGAACATAAGCACCGTTATTTTCAAAAATATCATAGATAAAATACTCGTCATAGCGGGTGTAGTTTGAAAACCTCAAAAGATTATCATAAAGCGTTTGCATTTCAAAAAATCCAGTCTTATCACTTGCATAGGTCGCCCGTGGATAAGAATGACCGCCGAAAGGTCTCTGGGCTATTTTGCCATCTTTCGTTCTGGACCAGGGACATCCGAGGTGGTCAAGGAAGTAGATCTCCCCTGGACAGTTTTCGACAAACACCTCAACGGCATCCTGGTCAGCGAGAAAGTCGCTTCCCTTTACCGTATCGTATTCGTGTTTTTCAAAACTATCTTCAGATGATAAAACTGCTGCAGTTCCACCTTCAGCACATACAGAGTGAGCCCTCATCAACTGAACCTTTGAAACAAGACCCACAGAAACGCCATCTTCTGTCTTTCTCAAAATTTCAAGAGCCGCTCTTAAACCAGCAAGCCCTGTCCCGAGAATTACAACATCATGATAATAAACAGCCATATCAACTGCCTCTTCTACATAAATTTAATTTGCGGATGGGAATTATACCATAAGCAGAAATTTAAAAACTACAAATAGTATAACAAAAACGGAAACAGTTACTAAGCACCATTAGAAATAAATTTTAAACTTGAAACTTGTTAGACAATAACAAAAACCTTTGCTTTAAAATCCTTCGTCGTTTATAATTAATTAGCAAGTCGTTTTCTAATCTTAATATCTGAGGTATGGAGGTAAAAATGGAACCTAAAAGGATAACAACACCAATTATTGACAATTCCGTAATAGAAAACCTTAAAGCCGGAGACTTCGTTCTGATTTCGGGAGTAATATATACTGCAAGAGATGCTGCTCATAAAAGGATAGTAGAAACTGTTGAAAAAGGCGAAAAACCACCGTTTGATATAAAGGGACAGATAATCTACTATGCTGGTCCGGCTCCGGCCAAACCAGGAATGCCTATAGGTTCTGTAGGACCTACAACAAGCTACAGGATGGATCCCTTTGCCCCTAAAATGCTTGAGTGGGGACTTAAAGGAATGATAGGAAAAGGAAAAAGAGACAAGGCCGTAAAAGAGGCCATTCAGAAATACAAAGGTATCTATTTTGGAGCAATAGGTGGAGCTGCTGCATACCTTGCAAGGTGCGTAAAATCTGCAGAAATTATAGCTTACGAAGATTTAGGACCTGAAGCTGTTAGAAGATTGGTTGTTGAAGATTTTCCCGCTTTTGTCGTAAACGACATATACGGCAACGACCTTTACGAAATGGGAAGAAAAGAATACCAGGAGCTGTTTGATTTTTGATGAAAAAGAAATTAAAAAAGATAAAATGTCCTATATGCGGAAAAGAAACGGAATGGGAAAACAACCCATTCCGTCCTTTCTGCAGTAAAAAGTGTAAATTGGCAGACCTCCACAAGTGGCTGACGGAAGAGTATGTTGTAGAGGCAAAATCTGATATTGACAAAAATTAATTAAACCCTTAAAACAACACCACCCCTTCTTGGATCACCAGCCCCTTCAAACTTACCGTTCACTGCCTGAACACCACCAAAAAAGAGGTTCAACGAGGAAAACTCCACCAGTTCAGGATAAATCTCTTTTAATTTACCAATAACTTTAGCTTCAAACCCTGGCTCTACAAAAACAGTTCCCTTTTCATAGTGAACTCTCGGCGATTTTACCGCTTCCTTTATATCCAGTCCAAAAACGATACAGTTGAGAATAACGTTAACAATGGCACTCCTTATCCTGTTGCTACCCGCGCTACCAAGAACAAGTCTTGGTTCCTCATCCTCAAGGACAACAGTCGGCGACATCATTGATGGAAGTCTTACATAGGAGGGCCATTTAAAGAACCCTTTGGGATTCAAATCCTCCTCACCCAGCATATTGTTCAATATAACCCCTGTTTCAGGAATAATGTACCCGGAACCTTCACCGTTTGTCGTTGTAATTGAAGCGGCGTTACCATCACCATCAATTACACTTATATGGGTCGTATTACCAAAACGGTTAAGATTTTCTCTATATTCTGATAGAAAATCCTCTCTCAAAAACTTATAAAAATCTCCTGAAATACCCTCATCGACAAAGACTTCTCTAAACTTTTGAGTCTCCTCCATAGATTTAATTAACTTCAGGAGGTGCCTTTTAGAACCAAAACAACCAAGGTCTTCATTTTCAAGGAGTTTAAGCGTGAAAGCAATCAGTATCCCTCCGGGAAAGGGGGGTGGGTTTGTTAAAACTTTAAAACCTTTGAAATCAAATTTTAAAGGTTCTCTTTCTACCACTTTATACCTTTTAAGGTCTTCCTTTCTTATGTGACCATGATGCTTTACGGAAAGTTCATCAATTCTATCGGCTATTTCCCCTTCGTAAAAAGCCCACTGTCCCTTTTCCTCTATTAATTTTAAAAACTCTCCGTATTGAGGATTCCTGAAAGTGGTCCTCTCATCAATAAGTTTTCCATCAGGGGCAAAAATCTTCCTTGAATCCTCAGTGGCGGTGAAAATCGGTGAAAGGAGTTTTACAAAGGAGGCCTGAAGAGGTGAAAGTTTTATTCCTTCAGTAGCATATCTGATTGCCGGTCTTAAAACTTCCCCTAAAGGAAGTTTCCCCTTTTCTTTATGAACCCTTAAAAGACCTGCGACGTTACCGGGGACAGCAACGGCACCACAACCGATGTGAAAATCCTGAAGGGCATCACCGAAATCGACCGTTATCTTGAAGAAATCAGGATTCTCTTCTCTGTAAGGTGGAACATCTACAAAAAAGTCGTAAACAACAGGTTCTTTGTCAGTTTCAACGGCAAGGAGAAAACCGCCGCCTGCAGGACTTGTAAGGGCAGGCTCTGCCATATAAGACGCAAAAACGGCCGCAACTACAGCATCAAAAGCATTACCACCTTTCTTAAGAATCTCAATACCGGCTTCAGCAGTCAACCTGTCACCGGCAGCAATAATTCCTTTCATTCAACCAACCCAAATCTTGCAATCTTCCTGATAGATACACCATTCCTATAAGCTTCAATCATCTTATAGGAAATCGGATATCTGCTGAAGATATTGTATAGATTATCAGCCCTTATTCCAAGCCTCTCTATCAATCCTTCCCTATCAAACTCTTCAACAAGTCCATGAATCTTACTGTTTATGTTTTCCACTCCATCTAAATCAATGAACATTCCATCAAGACCATGCCTGACAGCATTCCACCTGTTCTGCCTGACAATTTGATGGTAAAAGCGTTCCACTTTTTTATCTTTTGACCAGGCCACGAGCAATCTAAAGAAGTCAGCAACAGCCTCTATCCTGTTAAAGTCGGGAATGGAATCACAAACCCTGAGCTCTATTGTCCCGAAATCGGGTCTCGGCCTTACATCCCACCAGATATCCTTTAAACTATCAACAAACCCGGCAATTTTAAGGATGTTAAACATTCTTTCAAACTCTTCCGTTGAGAAAAACTGCTCTGGAACACCCGCTCTCGGTAGTTGCTCAAAAATCTTAAGCCTATAACTATGAAGCCCTGTAAACCTTCCCTTGTAAAAAGGTGACGAAGAGGAAAGGGCTATAAACAGGGGAAGGTACTTAAGCGTCATGTTGTAAGCTTCCCAGAGCTGCTTTTCTGTTTCAACACCTATATGAATATGAAGTCCAAATATCAAAAAGTTCTTTAAAACTATCTGGAATTCTTTTAGTAATCTCTCATACCGCTTATCCCTGGTAATCCTTATCTCACATGGATCGGCAAACGGATGCGTTCCCAGTAAAAGTGGATGGAATCCTTCTCTTTCTCCTATCTGCTTCACTTCTTCGTACGCTTCTCTGATAATATCTGTTGCCTCTTTTGAAGAGGAAGAGGGTGGTGAAACGAGCTCAATCATAGACTGAAGAAATTCCTTGTGGAGAACTGAAGAGAGCTTCCTTGAAGCCTTCTCAAAAATAACGGAAGATTTCTCCGTCAACTCAAATGTAAATGAATCTACAAGCTGAACTTCAAGTTCAAGACCAACTGTATAAGGTTTAGAAGGCTTAAATCTCACAACAAACCTCTCAAATATAATATTAGAATAATATTTTACCATAAGTGCTAATGCTTACAAAATTTAAATGGCAGAAAAATAGGGTAGAATTATTTCTACTTTTTCTATAAATTACTATCCTGTAAATCGGCTGATGGAGGCTTAAAATGTCAAAGAGAATTCCACTTGAAACGGTTGTTAAAAAGGTAGGCAACTATTACAAAACTGTCCACGTAGCAGCAAAAAGGGCCCGTTACCTCTACGAACAGGACTCTTACACGTTCGGCGTTGACATTAAAGGTGAAAAACACAAAAAAACAGTAATCGCTCTACTTGAAATAGCTGAAGGGAAAATCTGCCCCAAGGAAGAGTAATGAGAGCAAAAGTAATAGAAAACAGACAGCTGTCTGAAAAAGACTTTGTTATATCTGTTCAACTTTCAGAAAGTGAAATACGAAAGATAAAGCCCGGGCAATTTGCCATGGTTCAGGTTAGAGATGAAACACAGCTTGATCCTTTACTTAGAAGGCCTCTTGGCATATTTGATGTTGAAGATAACGTGGCGAGTTTTATCTACAGAGTTGTCGGTAGAGGAACAAGGCTTTTAACAAATGCAAAAAATGAAATAGATGTAATTCTTCCTCTTGGTAATTACATAGAAGAGACAGCTCAAAAGTACCTGTTCATAGCAGGTGGAATAGGTATTGGAGGCCTCTTTTTAGCAGCCAAAAGATTTTACCAAAAGGGTAAAGAGGTTGTTGTGGTTTACGGCGGAAGGAGAGAGGAAGACCTCTCTGCACTACCTTTCATAGAAAAGTACAAGATACCATGCATCGTTGTAACAGAAGACGGCTCTAAAGGAAAGAAAGGTCTGGTTACCGACGTTTTAGAAGAATTTAAAGACTTCAGATGGATAGCCTGTGGTCCTACAGGAATGCTTAAAGCTGTTCAGGAAAAAGCAGGAATCCACAACGCAGACTGTCTTTTATCCCTTGATACAAGAATGGCCTGTGGTGTTGGAAGCTGCCTTGGATGTGTTATAAAAACTAAGGAAGGATACAAAAGAGTCTGCGTTGATGGACCAATATTCAAAGCCGATTTTGTTGAGCTTTAACTATAAAGAGGAGTTTTATGGATAAAAAGTTCCTTCAGATAAAGCAGGAATGGCTTGATAGATGCGTTCGCTGCGGTTCATGCAGAAACGTCTGTCCTGTATTTAACGAAACAAAAGAAGAGCCTTCTGTATCAAGGGGTAAAATTTCTCTCATAGATATGATACAGAAAGGATATGGAAAGTTAGATAAAGAAGCCGCTCTCCTGTTTAAAAAGTGTACAACCTGTTTAAGATGCCAGGAAATATGTGCAATGGATGTTCCTTATGAAGAAATAATCCTCAAGGCGAGAGAAGCCGCTACTGAAAAATTTGGTCTATTCCCTCAGGAAAAATTAGTGACAACCTTGCTTAAAAACGAAAAACTTTTTGACAGTGCTGGAAGTTTCTCAAGGCTATCTTATCTCTTGTTCAGGCCGTCAAACAGCCCTCAAAATGTCGTAAGCAAATTTTCGGTACTCGGTAAAGGTACAGCAGTAATTCCAGCAATAAAAGAGGGAAAATTTAATTATAAAGATAAACTTTTTCCATCTAAATCGGAAAAAAAAGGAAAACTTATATACTTCCCGGGATGTATGTTCAGCAGAGCCTATGTCAAAACTTCGAAAAACATAGTAAAAGTTCTTAATCACCTTGGTTACGACGTATTTGTCCCGTCACAGATAGTCTGTTGTGGTGCACCATCTCTCCATGCCGGTGATAGAAAAGGTTTTGAAGAACTTAAAAAGAAAAACGTAGAAGTGCTTAACGATATAGAAGCAGATGGAATAGTAACCGGCTGTGCAACCTGCTGCCACAACCTTAAACATAACTATGGTGAATTAAACAAGCCTGTGTTTCAGTTTTTGGAAATCGTAGCCGAAAACATTGACATTATTAAAAACTGGCGGGCTAAAAAGCCCTTAAAAGTAACCTGGCATCATCCGTGCCACATCGTTAGAGGACAGAACATACCTAAAGATACACCTAAGAAAATATTTGAATCAATAAATGGTATAATGTACGTCGAAATGGAAGAATCAGATAACTGCTGCGGAATGGGAGGATCCTTTAAAATGCTCCACCCGGCGGTTTCTGACAGGATACAGAAAAGAAAAACGCTAAACATAATAGCAACCAGCGCCGACAATGTAATAACTGAATGTCCGGGTTGCATTATGAATATTGCAGAGGGGCTTGAAAAGGCAAAAAGTAATATCTCTTGTAAACACACTGCTGATATCTTAGTAGAGTGCCTTTAAGGAATTTTATTTTAAAGGGTGTTTATGGTTAAAGTTTTAAGGGGCGGTCTAATTATTATAATAATAATAATGGTAGCATTTTCTATTCTGATCTTATTTTATGGTTGTAAAGAGTATACACAAATAAATATCCTTGCTGAAAATGAATATATACTGCTGCCTTTTTATGCTGAAAAAGCTTACGGAAAATTAAATATAAAAAATACAATCATAAATCTAAGTTATGTAGAAAATACTGCAGATTTTATAAGATTGCTAAATCTCAGCAAATATAATGTTATTATAATTGACAACGTGACATATAACTTTATAAGGAAAGTGGATAACAGCTGGATTAAAGTTTGTACTGTCGGAGAAAAAAAACCAGCTGTGTATAAGTTAATTAAAAATAAGCAGTTTTCTGATGGCTATTTTTATGCTTTGAATACACCGCTATGCAGAAATTTTGCTGGTAGAAATACCATATTTTTAGATTCTTTCAGCGATCTCATCAAAAAAAATAATATCTATTTTAAAACACCTTTGCCTGGCTTTCAGGTAATTCGGAAGATAGGAAGGATTTCTTATTTGCTTTGTATAAGAAAGAACAGTGAAGCAGCAGAAAAGGAAAACCTGAAAAACATACTTCTGCTGTGGGAAGATGGAGTAACTTATATGTATGATCCTTTAGCTATTAAGTATATTTTATACAAAAATAGAATGAAAGAGCGAACTGATATTACTTTTGGAAATTGTATGTAACTGGGGTGCAGTACAATTATGAAAAAGCAACTTGAACAGATAGAAATAACAAAATACCGGATTTTGTTAATAGTGTCTCTTGCAATATCAATAATGATAAGTATGCTTTCTTTTATACTTGTTAAAAAGAGCATCAAATATTTTATGGAAAATAGGATTATTCACTTAGTTGAGGCTGATTTTGAATCTAAAGCACTAATTCTAAAAAGTAAAAAAGATTTACGTCCGGAAATACTAAGAGAGATACCGTGTATAAAAAAGATTTTTGTAGGTAAACTGCCTTTTAAACCTCCTAGTGTGCAAATGAAAGTAATAAAAAAAGGGGCCCAAATAATTATATATAAAAAATTCATTTTTCCTGATGGTGCTGTTCCTGTTGCCGTAGAATTGGACAGAGAAAAGATAGAGAATGAAACCTCTGTTCTTGCAGCAAGAATAAGTATGGCTGAATTTATTACTGTTCTTCTTTTCCAGGTAGCGCTATTGCTAACAATAAGAGGCTTGTATTTAAAGCCCTTAAGACAAATAAAAAATGATATTGAAAAAATCTCAAGCGGAAAGTTATCAGTCCTTCCACTTTCAGGCACTGATGAATTCAGCGGGATAAGAAGAAAAATAAATGAGATGATAGAAAACATAAAAGACAAAATTCAAAAAGAGGATATTATGTATCAATTTATTCATCTTTTAACTGCCGGTAAGGGTTTTAACGGTGAATTTGTAGAATTAATGAGAAAATTAATAAAAGCTAATGAAATAGACGGTGTAATTATCGGACTGCCCAAAAGAAAATTTATAGAAACAAAAATAATAACTAAAAACGACAAAAAAACAAAAAAAGTAATCCCCGATCAGCTTGAAGGAATAGAAAGCTATATGAATACTGTTAAAAAAGAGATAGAGCTAACCCACAGTAAACTTAACTATCTGAGTGAATCTGAAAGGCAGCTTGGAATAAAGTATTTAATCGGGTTTCCGCTTTCTACGTTTGCAAAAAACAACGGGTACATAATATTTTTCAGAAAAGATACCACCCCTTTAAATGAAGATGAAAAAGTATATTTAAAGAACATTGCAAAATCCATTGCAGTAGCTGCCGAACTTAAAGAATTAATAGAATCTCTCGAAGAGAAGATAAAGGAAGAAAAAGAACTCCTTGAATCAACGATAAAATCAATGGTAAGAGGTATAGAAATCAGGGATTCTTACACAAGAGGCCATTCTGAAAGAGTTGCATTTTATTCTAAAGAAATAGCAAAGAACATGGGACTAAATGAAAAGCTTATCGAAGAAATATACATGGCGGCACTCTTACACGACATTGGAAAAATAGGAATCCCTGACAGCATTCTTTTAAAACCGGGTAAACTTACAAATAAAGAGTTTGAAATTATCAAGCTACATCCGGTACTGAGTTATGAACTTTTAAAAGATATAAAACCTCTGAAACCGGTAATCGACAGCATAAAATATCACCATGAAAGAATTGACGGTTCAGGTTATCCTGAAGGGCTGAAGGGCAGGGAAATACCGCTTGCTGCACGTATTATAGCCGTTGCTGACTCTTTCGACGCGATGATAAGCGACAGAATATACAGGAAGGGAATGCCTAAAGAAATGGCCATAAAAGAACTCATAAATCTTGCAGGTAAGAAGTATGATTCGGATGTAGTTCATGCTGCAATACCAATATTTAAAGAAGAAACCCCTATCATTATGAAAAGTCAAGACTTTAAAAGTCTGTCAGAAATTGAAAGACGGAGACTTGACTACTTCTTTAGAGATTCTCTTACTGACGCGTTTAACAGAAACTATTTATTCTTCCTGTTCAACAATTTAAAGGAAAGCAACACACCTTTTAAAATCATTACCGTTGACGTTCTGAAACTAAGAGAACTTAACCTTGAAAAGGGTTGGGATTACGGGGATACCATACTTAAAAGACTAAAAGAGCTTCTTGAAAAAACCTTTAACCCTATTGCCATAATAAGATATTCAGGCGATAACTTTGTTGTCTTTATTGATAAAAGCTTGAAAGATGCTGACATTAAGGCCAGGATGAGAAAACTTGAAGAGGAACTTGGCATAATACTTAGTCTTCATATAATAGATGAAAAAGATACTGAAGATATTGACCGTCTGACGATGACTCTCACCAAAATAGAGACGAAAGGATATTCAGAAAAAACTTGAAAAATCTGCTCCAAACACTAATTTAACTGTGAAAATGTTAAAGCAGGGAGGTATTATGCTTATTGAAAAGCTTCAAGAACTTAAAGAAGAATACGGAAAGGTTAAGGATAAATATAACGAACTCCGGGGGTATTTTTGACCTGGCTAAGGAAGAAGAAAAACTAAAAAGAATTGAAAAAGAGATGTCTGCCTCCGACTTCTGGAATGATAGGGAAAAGGCTCAAAAAATCTCTCAAGAAAGAAACCGCATAGAGTCTGAAATAAAAATGTGGCAGAACCTTGAAACTGATATTGAGGACATCGAAGTTCTCTTTGAGATGGCTGAAGAAGAAAACGACGAAAGTCTCCTTGAAGAAGCTGAGGAGACAATTAAAAAACTCAAGAAGAAACTAAGTAACCTCGAGGTGAAAACACTCCTTTCGGGAGAGATGGACAAAAACAATGCCATTGTTACAATACATGCCGGCGCCGGTGGAACAGAAAGCTGTGACTGGGCAGGTATGCTCATGAGAATGTATCTAAGGTGGGCGGAGAAAAAGGGATTTGAAACAGAAATTATAGATCTTCAAGAAAATGAAGAAGCAGGAATAAAGAGTGCCACCATCGCGATAAAAGGACCTTATGCTTACGGACTTTTAAAAGCTGAACACGGCACTCACAGACTTGTGAGGATTTCCCCGTTTGACTCAAATGCAAGAAGGCACACATCGTTCTGTGGCGTTATAGTTGTTCCAGAAATTGAGGATGATATAGAGGTAGAAATAAGAGACGAAGACCTGAGAATTGACACATACAGGGCATCAGGCGCAGGTGGACAGCACGTTAACAAAACAGACTCAGCCGTTAGAATAACCCATCTACCGACAGGTATTGTCGTTACATGTCAGAGTGAACGTTCACAGATACAGAACAGAATGAGAGCGATGAAAATACTGAAGGCAAGACTCTTTGAACTTGAGATGAGGAAGAGAGAGGAAAAATTGGCCCAGGCAAAAGGGGAGCACAAAGAGATATCTTGGGGTAACCAGATACGCTCCTACGTTTTCCAGCCGTACCAGATGGTGAAAGACCACAGAACGGGCATAGAAACATCAAACATAAACGCTGTGATGGACGGTGATAT